>JADGRD010000375.1 GCA_017881285.1 Pseudomonadota bacterium
TTCACCATGATCGAGCTCGCGGGCCCGGGCCGCGCCCGCGCGCGACCCGCAGGTCTGGCAGCGGCACGGGCAGCGCAGCGTCAGCTCCAGCACCACGACGGCAGGCGAGTGCCAGGGGATCATGCGCAGCCTCCGCGCGCCCGGTGCAGACAGAAGGGGTTGGTGTAGATGCTGCCCGTGGTCCAGTACGCCATCGTGGTGCAACCCGCGCGACAGAGCGGCCCCACCCGGCAGCGAGCACACGGCCCGGCCAGATTCGCGGCGGAAAAGCGCGTGCTGTAGGCGAAGCGCTCGGCATCGTTCCAGATGGTGGTCATCGCTTCGTCGTGCAGATCGCCGGCGTCGAACTCCGGAGGCAGCATGGAACAGCCGCGCACCCGGCCATCGTAGGTGATGGCCACCGCGCGGATGCCGGCCTGGCAACCGGTCCACAGCCCGGGGCCCTTCGCGTCGCCGCGCAGACCCAGCTCGCGCTCGGTGAAGTAGCCGATGGTATCGCTGACATCGATCCGCGGCGTCTTGCAGTCCGCGCGCGCCTCGACGAGAAAAGCGGTCAGCGTTTCCAGATCCGCCGGGGCGATGACCAGGGGCTCGGCCTGCTCGAGCGCCCTACCCATGGGAATGACCAGCTGGACTTGCCAGCGGCGCACCCCCAGGCCGGCCAGGTGGTCGCGCAGGGCGGGCAGCTCGGCGAGGTTGCGCCGGTTGACCGCGGTGATGACCAGGGTCTCGATGCGGGGGGCGGCGCGCGCGATGGCCGCCACCGCTTCCCGCCACGGCGAAGGTCCCGGCCCCGGCCGCCGGCGGATGCCGTCGTGCGTGGCCTGCAGGCCGTCGAGCGAGACAGCGATGATGCCGACGCCCGCGTCGATGGCCCGGTCGAGCCGCTCCTGGTCGAGCAGGGTGCCGTTGGTGATGAGGGCGGTGCGCAGGCCCAGGCCGGCCAGGTCGCGACAGATCTCGTCCCAGCGCGGGTGCAAGAGCGGCTCGCCGCCGGTCACGTCGACGTCGTGGCAACCGAGCGCGGCCAGCTCGCGCGCGACCTCGCGGATCCGCTCGCTCGACAGCTCACGGTCCGAACCGTCGCCGCATTCGTTCTCGCAGTGGATGCAGCGCAGGTTGCAGCGGCGGGTTAGCTCCCAGACACAGGTATGCGGCGTGCGCGGGACGCGATCGAGCGGGTGCCCGTTCACACGAAGCGAACCCCGGCATAGACGATGACGGGCTTGCTGCAGAGCTCCGTGATGCCTGGAACGTAGTCGGAGCTGGTCGCCGGGCCTATGCAAGGCATGTTGTAGAAACACAACAAATCGCTGGAAACCGTCGCGCAGCTCGCGCCCGCCAGATCCTGGGTCATCCCCGTGGTCCACGATGCGCGTAGCTGCGCCAGGCACCTCAGGAGGTAGTCCTGCACATTGGCCGGGAGGTTGCAGCTCGCCATGATGTCCGCGATGGTGACCGGGCCGCCATCGGGCCCACTGGTCGCGGCCAGGGGCGAAGGCCGGGTGTCGGGGGGGGCGACATCGGGGAAATCGGGGAAGATGATGTAGACCTGCCCATCGGGCGGCGCGCTTTTCGCGTCGGGCGCGACCGGTACGGTCACGTCGGTCGTTCCCGCGTCTGGCGCCTTCGTGGATTGGTGCATGGGCGAGTCGGCGCAACCGACGGTCGCCGCGCCGCCAAGCAGCAGCAGGAGCCCGAGCGCGGACGCGGACAAGGCCGAAGCCAGGCCGCGAAAGCTTCCGCCCGTCGTCTCGCCCCTCTGGCGCGCGATGGCCGCGCGGATCTCGTCGAGGAGAGCGGCGTAGCGCTCGCCATCGAGTACCTCGTTGTCGAGCACCGCACCCGGCGACGTCGCCTGCCGCGCCTTGAGGTCGCGGGCCAGGGTCTCGAGCAGCACGCGCAAGGAAGTCCAGAAGATGTCGCAGCCCTGCTTGGCGACCAGGGTGGTGGCGAGCGCGGCGAGGGTTTCCTCGGTGCTCGCCCAGGGCTTCACTTTCATTCCGCACATTTCGATCAAGAACGAGCGAATGCGCTGAATGGACGAGGGGATCATGAGACTTTCCATGCAAGCACCTCCGGTCCTCGGAAACTTCATTCTAGCGCAAACGTCCAGCCAGGCGGCGAGCAACGTCGGTCTTCCGCCGGGACGACCAGCCGAATTTGAATGGCGCGGAAGGCCACGAAGGTGCCTGCGGGGCGGAAAAAGCAGCTCGGGAGCATCTTTCTCCCCTGGCGCAGTGGGCCGAGGCGTGGTGAGCATCTCCCCGCCGCTTTTCTTGCCGGGCGACCTCTAGTAAGAAAGACAGCGATGGCACACTACCTAGGACTCGATTCAAGCACGCAGAGCCTCTCGGCCCTGCTCATCGACACCGACACGGGCAAGGTCGTCGCCGACCGGAACGTGAACTTCGGCGAACGCCTGCCACAGTACAAGTCGCCCAAGGGCTTCCTGCCCAACGCGGACGCGGCCATCAAGCATTCCGATCCGCTGATGTGGGTCGAGGCCCTGGAGCTGGTGCTGGGGGATCTGCGCAAGGCAGGTGTCGATCTGGGCAAGGTGCGCGGCATCAGCGGCGCGGGCCAGCAGCACGGCTCGGTCTACCTGGCGAAGTCGATGGATCAGGTCGGCGACTGGTCGGCGAGCGCGCCCCTGCACGAACAGGTTCGGCCGCTCCTCTCGCGCCCGACCTCCCCGATCTGGATGGATAGCTCGACCAGCGAGGAGTGCGCGGAGATCGCCCGCGCCGTGGGCGGCGACGAGCACGTCGCGACCCTCTCGGGCTCGCGCGCCACCCTGCGCTTCACCGGACCGCAGATCCGCCGCTTCTACAAGACCAGCCCAGCGGAATGGCAACGGACCGCCGAGATCCACCTGGTCAGCTCCTTCATCCCCTCGCTGCTCACCGGCAAGAGCGCGAACATCGACCTCGGCGACGGCGCGGGCATGAACCTGCTCGAGCTGGCCACCGGGAAGTGGAGCGACGCGCTCCTCGAGGCGACGGCGCCCGGCTTGCGCGGCAAACTCAAGCCGCCCGTGGCCAGCACCACGCAGGTCGGCGAGATCGCCGGCTACTTCGTCAAGAAGTACGGTTTCGCGCCGGGCACCAAGATCATCGCCTTCACCGGCGACAATCCGTCGAGCCTCATCGGCATGGGCGCCAGCCAGCCGGGCACGGCCGTGATCAGCCTGGGCACCAGCGACACGGTCTTCACCGCCATGGCCAGCCAGCGTACCGACCCGCGCGGCTATGGCAGCGTGTTCGGCAACCCGGCCGGCGGCTTCATGTCGCTGGCCTGTTTCTCGAACGGCTCGCTGGCGCGCGAGGAGATCGCCAAGCGCTTCGACTTGACCTGGGACGACTTCGCGGCCGCCATCGTCGACAAGACCAAGCCGGGCAACGGCGGCAACCTGCTGCTCCCGTACTTCGTCCCCGAGATCACGCCACGCGTGCTCAAGGCCGCGCCGCGCTGGTTCGGCAGCGACGCCTTCGTGGCCGGAAAGGACGCCGCAGCCGCGGCGCGCGCCGTGGTCGAGGCGCAAGCCATCAGCATGCGCCTGCACTCCGACTGGATCGGCGAGAAGATGCACACCATCCTGGTGACGGGCGGCGCTTCGAGAAACCGGGGCCTCTTGCGCGTGCTCGCCGACGTCTTCCAGGCCACCATCATGCCACTCAGCGTTTCGAATTCGTCCGCCCTGGGCGGCGCCCTGCGCGCGGCGCAAGCCGTCGAGGGCCGCGCCTGGCAGGATCTGTACGCGACCTTCTCCCCGCCCGAGCGCGCCCTGGCCGTGACACCCGACCCCAGCACCCGACCCACCTATGAAGAGCTTGCGAAGAATTTTGCACGGCAGCTAAGCCAAGTTTGAGAAGCGGACAAGTCTTGTCCTAAGGTCTCGAAACCATCTCCAAGCCCAGTAGGCATTTCTGGGCTTCGTAACGCCGGATGGTCCGACGTTTACCGAGGCGCAATGCGCCAGTGGCCGAATTGTCCCACTGTGTACGCCGAGCGCTGTCGGGTGGCAACGACTGACGTCGAGCCGTCCAAGGACCGGAAAGGAGGAGTCCATGAGAAGGAAACCAAGATGGATTCGTGCACTCGGTGACCCTCGCGTTCTTGCAGCGGCCATCACACTCCTGGCCGCGCTCGTTCGACTGCTCAGCCGAGGATGATCGCTCTCTCCCGCATCGCCAGCGGGATAGGGACCGATCGCGTCCTTGTCGCTGGCCGGCAGCAACCGCCGCAGACGATGGCGTCCGGTGGCCGTGCTACTACCGCAAGAGCTGCTTGCCCAACCCCATGAAAAGCGGCTAAAAGAGGTGTCGTCCTAGCCAATCGCGCAATCGCGCGGGAAGCACCCTGGCTTGGCCGGAGCCTCACCAGCGTGGTTCTCACTTCCAGTGAAAGGATCCCAATTCATGCCACAGCCCATCTTTGCCGGTATCGACGCCATCCCCTTCAAGGGCCCGGAGTCGGACAATCCCCTATCGTTCCGCTTCTACGACAAGAACCGCGTGGTGCGCGGCAAGCGCATGGACCAGCAACTACGCGTCGCGGTCTGCTACTGGCACACCTTCTGTGGCGACGGCAAGGATCCGTTCGGTGACGCCACCTTCAACCGACCCTGGCAAGGTGACGGCGACAAGCTCGAGCTGGCCAAGATGAAGGCCGCCGCGGCCTTCGAGTTCTTCGCCAAGCTGGGCAATCCCTACTACTGCTTCCACGACCGTGACGTGGCGCCTGAGGGTAAGTCCCTGGCCGAGAGCAACGACCTGCTCAGCCTGCAAAGCTACGTGGCCTACCAGTCGCGCGGCCTGCCGATCGCGCCCGACCCCGACCCACGGCTGGTGCCGGTGCGCGA
>JADGRD010000376.1 GCA_017881285.1 Pseudomonadota bacterium
GATCGCAACCGACATCACCTACGAGGGCGTCTTCTACGATTACTACTTCGACACCGGTGCCACGAGCGCGTGCAAGGCCTTGTTCTGTCCCAGCTACGTGCCCATGCTGTCGACGGATCCCCTCAGCCGAGCGCCAGAGCCATTCCTCTCGGTGGGCCTCAACTCGGGGATCCAAGCCAGCGATTTCGCGCGCAAGAAGCTCAACCTGGTCGTGGTCCTAGACGTGTCCGGCTCGATGGGGTCGTCGTTCGATTCCTACTACTACGACCAGAACGGCAATCAGGTCCAGAACATCGTGGACGCGGGCAAGTCCAAGCTGGCCATCGCGGCCGAATCCATCGTGGCGATGATGGGGCACCTCAAGGCTGGCGATCGCTTCGGCATGGTCTTGTTCACCGATATCGCGTATCAGGCCAAGCCGCTTTCCTTGGTCGAGGAGACCGACATGGCGGCGATTGCCCGCCACATCCTCGACTTGACCGCGCTCGACAGCACCAACATGGAGGCAGGCTACAAGATGGGCGCGGGCATGCTGGCCGAGTTGGGTCCGGTCGATCCCGCGCCCTACGAGAACCGCATCATCTTGCTGACCGACGCCATGCCCAACACCGGTGACACCAGCGCGGGATCACTCAGCGCCATGGTCGCGAACAGCGCCGATGCCCGCATCTTCACCACCTTCATCGGCATCGGAGTCGACTTCAACACCTCGCTCATCGAGCTTCTGACCAAGACCCGAGGCGCCAACTACTACTCCGTCCACGGCAACCAGGAATTCAAGCTGCGCATGGACGAGGAGTTCGACTTCATGGTGACGCCGCTGGTGTTCAACCTCCAGCTCGCGCTGCAATCCGACGGTTATGCGGTCCAGGACGTCTACGGCTCGCCGGAGGCGGATCGCGTCACGGGCCAGCTGATCTTCGTCAACACGCTCTTTCCCTCCAAGGCCGAGAACGGCCAGACCAAGGGCGGCATCATCCTGGCTCTGCTGGAGCAGACGGGCACCAGCAACCACATCAAGCTCAGCGCCAGCTACCAGGATCGCAACGGCATCGCGGCCGGGAACGAGGTCGACTTCACCTACGCGGCCGTGCTCGACCAGGCGCCCAACACCGGCGTCCGCAAGGCCGTCCTGCTGGCTCGCTACGTCCGCCTGATGAAGGCATGGATTGTGGCCGAGCGACAGAACGCGGCCGTACAGGCCGGAGCCACCTCCACCACCGACTGGGAACGGCAGTCCCTGCCCCTTACCGTCAGCGACGCGTACCGAGCGCAGTTCCAAGCATTCTCCGCCCTCTTCAAGAGCGAGATGCTGGCCATCGCCGACGACTCCCTGTCTCAGGAAGTGACCGTCCTCGACAAGCTGGCGCAGTAGCGGACCGGCGGTTTGACACCAGCGTCTTGCGGGGGGCTGAGACCCGAAACGGACCTCGGGCACTTGATCCTTCGATCTGACGATCGCCAGGCGAGTGGGGCAACCATCGGCGCGCGATTCCGTGGCACAATGGCGCCCGAGATGCGTGACCTGCGCGTGACGATTGGGCACGACTGGCCGTGGGGGCTGCTCCTTCTGCTACTGGCAACTTCCTGCGCGGTGGTGCCCCCGCCTCCACCGGTCTTTCCGGAACAATTCGACGACTCGAACTTCTCTCTGGCTTTTGGCCAGACCTACATGCCAACCAAGGTCGTGGTGACCTCGCCATCCACCGGGCCGGTCACCGACCAGGAGAGATCGGAAGGGGGTTATCCGACAGGCTGGCCGGGACTGTTCGATCCGCGGGTGGGCCTTAGCGGCCTTCCCTACGAACACCTGGCCTGGGCCATCCACCTCAGTTGGTTGAGCATGGGGCTCGCTGTCCACTATCTGCCCCTGGGCCTCTTGACCGAAGCGCCTGTCGCCTTCACGCTCGGCTGCCAGACCGACGGGCCGCTAGGAGCAGGCATGGCGGGACATCCCGGATTCGCGTGGGAGCTCCGTGCCGGGGCCAGCATGCATCCCAGGCTATCCAAGAGGGCTCAGGTGATGTTGGGCGCGGGCGCGAGCTATGGCCCACGTCGTTTCTCGCTGGTCTCTCCCACCCCGATCGCTCGCAACGAGGTCGACAATTTCTTCGGCTCCGAAATTGGCATCTTGCGCCCCGAGCTTCGTGCCGAGGGCTTGCTGGGCGTGGTCCTCCCTCTCAGCCAACATTCACGGGTCATCCTAAGTCTTCAGCCCTTCTACGTCGTTCACGCTGGCGCGGCAAAGAGCGCCTGCACCTTCTGCATCGAGGGCATGACCCTCACGTCCTTCGAAGCGAGCTGGGGCTTCGCGTTCCAGGTGGGCTGGATCCGCTGAGCACCGCCCGCCGCGCGACCGACGTCCCGATCGCGGATGGCCCCGCGATGGGCCTCTGGCCGCAATCCCGCGACAAGCGCAGCGACGTCGCGGAAGGCGGCAGAAAGAGACGCCTTTCCACGACGGACGCGCCACCCAGTTGGAGCGATGGATGGTGGTCGTAGTCGTAGACGTCGTCGTTGGTCGTGGCCTTGGCCGTGGCCGACGAGATCACTCCGGCCACAGCCACGGCCACGTCTACGGCCACGACCCTCTGCGGCTATCGCGGGATTAGGGTCTGGCACCTTCCTCGGAACCGACGGCAGAGCTTGTGATAGAAACAATCTCTGGCGGGTGACGGCATGGCACTGCTCCGAAAAGTCGAACGCACGCGACCCTTCCGACCGCGGACGACTGCTCCGCCACGGGTAGGCAGGTTCTTGAGCGCGGGCGTCGTGTCGGCGCGCCCCCAGCGGCTCACCAAGGCGAGCCCTTGTTCGACTGCCTGCCTCGCAGGCACGGACGTCCGTGGGGTTGTCGCCCTGCTCGCGCAACGGGAGAAGCTGGGGCTCTCCGATGACGAGGCCTGCGATCGGGCGTGGCGGCTCGTGGTCCAGACCAACCCCTTTCCCGCGACGACGGGTCGGATCTGCCCGCATCGCTGCGAAGCAGGCTGCAATCGCCAGCAGAAAGACGGGGCGGTGTCGGTTGGCGCCATCGAGCGATTCGTGGGCGATTGGGGTCTTGCACGTGGGCTCGAGCTTCCCGATTGCCAGCAGGGAACGATCTACCCCGAGAAGATTGCGATCATCGGCGCCGGTCCGGCCGGACTCTCTTGCGCCTACCAACTCGCGCGCCGCGGGTACGCTTCGACGATCTTCGAGGGCATGCCAGAACCCGGGGGCATGTTCCGCTACGGAATCCCGCCCTACCGCTTGCCGGCTTGGGTGGTCCAGGGCGAGGTTCGGCGCATCCTCGCTCTCGGTGTCGAGCTGCGCACCAACACGAGAATCGGTCGTGATGTCAGCCTCGACGAATTACGCCGGGATTTCGCCGGGGTCTTCGTGGCGCCGGGCGCGGGGGCGAGCCGGCAGTCGATGCCAGGGGTAGAGGGGGCGGGCGTCTATCAGGGCGTGGATTTTTTGCGCGACGTCGCGCGGGGCCAGATGCCACAACTCGGCCAGAACATCGTGGTGGTGGGCGGCGGCAACACCGCCATCGACGTAGCACGCATCTGCGCTCGCGTCGTGGGGAGCAAAGCCAACATCACGCTCCTGCGCCGGAGAAACCCCTCCATGGGGGAGGAGCTGCGAGAAGCCATGGAGGAGGGCATACGGGTCGAGCTCCGGGGCACCATCAGCTCGGTCGTGCGTGACGAAGCCGGCAAGATGGAGCGTGTCGTGGCTGAGTATTTGGATCTGGAGGCGAAGGATTCCCAGGGGAAGTCGACGCTCATGCCGATTCCCGGCAGCAGCTTCGAGCTGGCAGCGGACGCGATCATCGTGGCGCTCGGGCAGAAACCGAATGTTGGCAGCCTGCTGCCGGGCGATGCAAGATGCCTCGAGGCTGACGCCGGCGGGAGGACGCGGCTCACGGGAGTTTGGCGCGGCGGTGATGCTGTCACGCCGACCTTGGCGGCGGTCGTGATCAACCAGGGACGGCAGGTGGCGCTGTCGATCGACGCCGAGCTGCGTGGAGAACAACCCGGCGAACCCGGCAAAATGCCCGAGCTATCGCCCAAGCGCCTCAAGCTCGATTGGTACCAGTCACGAGAGCGTCTCGAGCGTCGGCTGGCGCCGGTGGCGGATCGCCTGGCCGAGCTACAGACGGAGGTCGAGCTGGGCCACGGCCAGGCCGAAATCCTTGCCGAAGCAGGTCGGTGCTTGTCCTGTGGCAGCTGCTTTGGCTGCGAGAACTGCTGGATGTATTGCACACCCGGCTGCATGCAGCGTTTGCCCGACGTTTCGCCGGGGCGCTACTTCTCGATCAAGATGTGGACCTGCGACGGCTGCCGCAAGTGCGCCGAGGAGTGCCCCTCTGGCGTCCTCGACATGATCTAGCGCCCTAACCAGGATCGGGCGCAGGGGGCTGGCGCACTTGCCGCCTCGCCACCTCGGCACAGAGAGCCTCGACCCGATCGGCGACTGCGGCCGCGCCGTGGCGCTTCTCAATGAAATCATCACCTTGCGTGGCCGAGAGGATGTCCCTGATCTCTTGCAGCGAGTGCGCCGAGAAGAGCAACACGCCGGCCCGCCCCCCACTCGCTGCCCGGACCCGGCGGCACAGATCGAGGAGATCGAGGTCCGGCATGCAGACGTCGGTGACCAGCACCCCAGGGTGTAATTCCGCGCAGATCTTCATGGCCTCCGCCATCGTGCTGGCCGCCCGCGCCCGCAGGCCGCGTGACTCGAGCACGTGGACCAGGGCCCTGGCCGCGAACGGGCTGTCATCCACGACGAGAATGGCTGGCGAAATGGACATCCAACTGCTCCTTTCGATCGACCGGTCAACTGCACGGGCCACAAGGGGCACGGCTTTCGAAGCA
>JADGRD010000024.1 GCA_017881285.1 Pseudomonadota bacterium
CGGCGGCCGCCTTTCTCGCCGACGGCGTCACGCGCAGTGGGGACGAAACCGGGCTGCGGCTTATTCCCTGCTCGCTCTCCCTGCTCTATCGGGCCGATGGCCTTCCCGGCCTGCGCGTGGTGCCGCTCATCCCATACGTCAAGGCCGGGCTCGACGGTGTGCTGTGGACGGCGACGAACACCGGCGACAGCGGTTCCCAAACCGGATTCTCGCTGGGCTGGCACGTCGCCGCCGGCACGATGCTCGGCCTGAACTTCCTGGCCGGTGGCGTCGTCCATCCCGGCGCGATCGCCGATCCCTGTGCCCTTTTCTTCGAATGGGACTACGCCGCGATCGACGGCCTGGGCTTCGGCCACACCCTGCACGTCGGCGACAGCACCTGGTTCGCCGGCATCATGTTCGATCTGTGAGGAGGCGCAGCGCCGCCCATCGCGGGAAGCGACTCCAACGCGAAGATCATTCAAGCACGTGGAAGCCGGACGACCATGCGTGTGCTCTGATCGGGAACGGAGGTTAGCTCGCAGGTTCCGCCGAGAGCTCGCGTCGTTCGCTCGACGATTGCGAGGCCGAGGCCGTGCCCCGGAACTTCCCGATCGGTCAGCCCCCGGTAGAAGGGCTCGAAGGCGTGCTTCGCGCTTTCGGGGTCCATCCCGATGCCGTTGTCCTCGATGGCGATCTCGACAATCTGGCCGACGTCACGGGTCTTGATGGAAATCTGCAACGGACGCGAGCGGGCGCGGAACTTGATCGCGTTGCCGATGAGGTTGCGCAGGATCTGGGACAGGACCCCTTCCGCGCAGGCGACCTGACCCGCTTCCAGCCGAGTTGCCAGCTCGATGCCCTGAAGCTCCGCGCCCATCTCATCGATGATGCGCGCGATGACGATGGCGCTCGATGAACGTCCCTGCGGTGGGCGTCCCGAGGTCGACAGCGCCAGCATGTCGTCCACGACACGTGTCATGCGGTCGACCGCCCGGCGAATTCGCTGCGCCATCGCGGCGACGTTTTCCGGCAAGGCCGGAGCTTCGATGATGAGATCCGTGTAGCCACGGATCGGATTCATCGGGCTGCGCAGGTCGTGGGCCGCGCGACCGGCAAAGGCCTCCAGCTCCGCGTTCTGTTCGCGGAGAAACTGGACGCGCTCCAAGACCAGTCGACGCTGGCGAGACAGTACGCGCAGGAGCCAGCCAGAAATGACCGCCACGATGGCGAGCACGAACCCGCCGACGATGAGGTCGCTCACGAGGGCCTGGCGGTGCGCCGCCTGGGTGGCGGCCGAGGTGCCCTTTCCCTCGGCCGTATTGATGGCCACCAGATCATCGAGGGACTTGTCGAGTGCTGCTTCGAGGTCGGGAGTTGGCCGCTGGCGGTTGCTAACGTCGATCTGAAGATGGCGGAGCAGATCCTGCAGGTGGAGCCACTCGTCCCGTTCTCCTTGCGAGGTCACAGCAATAGGATCGTAGCTGAGGGAATCCTCCGCTATCGCCCGCTTCCATCGCTCGATTTCAAGGGGCGCGTCCGTCGCAGCCAGGTGCTTGGCGTGGAGCCTGATCGCATCGAGCAAGACGATCGAGCGCTGCGTGTTCTCGATGATGTCGGTGGTCTTGCGCGACTCTTCCTCCGAGAAATGCACGTCGAGCCCGATCATCCCGATAATGAGCAGTGTCACCAGCCCAAGGCCAACAATCACGGGCCAGCCGCTGAGCGACTCGGTCCTTGCATTCTCGCTACTCAACGAGTTGCTCCATCGAAGTCCTGTCGGTCCCACTCGGTCTCCATGATAGTCTTGCCGGCGTGGTTTCGCCCGCCAGGATATTGATCGCCGAAGATGATGACCTGACTCTCGAGCTCCTTGGCACCGTGCTTCGCGGCGAGAACTACGAGGTGGTGACCGCGACCGACGGTCGCGAGGCACTGGACCGGCTCCACGAAGGCGCTTTTGACCTCGTTCTGAGCGACATCCAGATGACCCGGGCCAGCGGGCTGGAGGTACTGGCGACGACTACCAGGGAATTCCCGGACACGCCGGTGGTTCTCATTACCGCCTATGCCGAGCCGGGCGCCGCCATGGACGCCATCGGCAGCGGCGCGGCCGATTATCTCGCCAAGCCCGTGGACATCGTGGCGCTGCGGGCGACCGTCGCGCGCGCGCTGGAGCGGCGACGGCTGGCCAAGGAGAACCAGTCGCTTCGCTCCGCCATCGCTGGGCGCAAGATCTTGGTCGGGACGTGCGCCCCCATGCTCGAGCTGTACAAGGAGATCGCGCACATCGCGCCCACCGACGCCACGGTGCTGATCAAGGGCGAGAGCGGGTCGGGCAAGGAGCTGGTCGCGCGCACCATTGCCGAACGCAGCCGGCGGGCCAGCCAACCCTTCGTCGCGTTCAACTGCGCGGCCCTGGCGGAGGGTCTGCTCGAGAGCGAGCTGTTCGGGCACGAACGAGGCGCGTTCACCGGCGCCAGCGGCCCCCACAAGGGCCTCTTCGAAACGGCCGAGGGCGGCACCATCTTCCTCGACGAGATCGGCGACGTCCCGGCCAAGATGCAAAGCGAGCTGCTGCGTGTGCTGCAGGAAAGCGAGGTGCGGCGCGTGGGCGGCTCCGCCCCCATCAAGGTCAACGTCCGGGTCATCTCCGCGACCAACCGCGATCTCGCGGCCGAAGTGGCGGCGGGAAGGATGCGACAGGATCTGGCCTATCGACTCGACGTGGTGTCCCTGCGCGTGCCCCCGCTGCGCGACCGGGGCGATGACATCATCTCGCTGACCCTGCACCTCGCCAGCCGGCATGCGGCGCTCCTCGGCCGTCCCGAACCGCATATCAGCGAAGAGGCGATGTACCTCATCCGCAGCTACCCCTGGCCCGGCAACGTGCGGGAACTGGAAAACGCGCTCGCCCGCGCGGTCGCCATGTCGCAGCGAGGGGTGATCTTGCCCGGGGACTTGCCCGTCCTCGCCGCCAGCGCCGAAACCGGCAAGCCGGTGTCGCTCGACAGCGACTGGCCGACCCTCGAGGAGTTGCAGCGCCGCTACATCGAACGGGTGCTCGAGCACACGGGTCAAAACAAGACCTCGGCCGCCAGCATCCTGGGCATCGATCGCCGGACCATCCAGCGTCTCGAATCGCGCGAGGCCAAGAAGGACGATGACCCGCGATAGCAGCGAGCGCGGGCCGCGTCCACGCCTGCGGCAATCACGATAACTGCTGCCCGATCATCAGATCGTGAGCTGCCGCGCGCAACTCGGAGATCCCGAACGGCTTGTGCAGCAACTTGGCGTTGCCCAGGCGATCGACCGTGGCATCGAGATCGGGACGCGTGAGCCCGGTGATGAGCAGGACGGGCGTCATGACGTCCGCCCGCCGGGCGGATCGCAGAATGGCAAGCCCCTCGATCCACGGCATCAGGACGTCGGTCACCACCAGGTCGAACGGGTCGTTTTCCAGGAGAAGCTGCACCAGCTCCACCCCGTTGGTCGCCTCGCGGATCTCGGTCACGGGGCTGCCCAGCGCCAGCCGCAGCAGCGCCAAACTGTCGGGGTCGTCGTCGGCGATGGCGATCCTCGAAACCTGTAACGGCGCTGACGCCGCGAGCTCGCCCCGTATCGACTCACGATTGTCTGAAGCGTTCATCATGAGAATCCTCCCTTGGATCGTGCCAGGCAAGGACGTTGCATCCGCCGTGCCGTGCCTGGAGCCCCTTGCCGTCGTGACCGCCGCGCTGTCGCCAGCGCGCCTCCTGGCACCGTCCTTGCTCCTTTGGGGGTTGGTCCTCGAAAGGAGGAGACTCATGTTGACTCAATTCGTTCTGATTGCGTTGCTGCGGGCCCAGAGTGGCTCGCCGGAACATAGTTGGGATGTTCCGGGCGTCGAAGTCGATGACAACATCCCCGAGGTGTTCCTCGTTTCCGGCAAGCAGCGAGGGAAGTGTTCCCGCCCCGGTCTGGTCTGCCTCTCGCCAGGTGGCAGTGCCACCTTGGAGGGCATCGAGATGCGGGAAACGGCGGCACCCATCATCGTACTGGCACGCGGTCCGCAGCTCGCAGCCGTCGGTGCCGTGCACAAGCCCGATCCGAATCAGCCCTGGCAAGTCGAGATGGTCGCGAACTTCAAGGGACGCTCGGCGTCCGGCCCCATCGTCGTGGCCATCCTGGACAGCGAAAGTCCGGAGGCCTTGCAGAATCATGAGGCGCTCGTAGTGTGGGACGTGAACATGCAGCCGGGCGGCAGTCTGGGAATGCGTTTCCTGCTCACTGCCGAATCAGGATTTCGGCCGTCTCACAGCTACCTGCTGCGCGTGGTGCAGCGGCAAGATAAGATCGAGAAGATCCTGGCCGAAGGCGAATTCCATCTCGAGTGACGATCCCAAACGCGCAGGCTTGGCGGATGTTTTTCCGATCTTCATGCGACAATCTGCCGCACCCGTAGCGACAAGGTGACGCGGCTATCTCGGCCAAAGTGACGACCTGTCCGTCGGCTCGAGTCTGGAATTCTGGGCGGTTCGGAGAAGACGCCGGGGGGATGTCCTGGCGCTAGTTTTGCATCTGTGTGCCTCCGGAAACCCGAACGGTGATTCGGAATGGCGAAGCAACCAACGCACGGTCTTTCCCAATGGTCCATCCTGGCCATGTTTCGTCGCTTCAGCGGATCCGCTGGTCGCCTCTCGATCCCTGCGAACAGCAATGGTGCCTCGCTTGTGGCGTCGTCAGCGCCAGACGTGCGCCGCGAGGGCGGCGCCCACGATTCCCCGGCGCCGAGGCGTCCGCGCCGTCGCAGGGAGTGGGACGAGTAGAGAAGAATCTATCCGGGCCTGCCCATCACGGATCTTTGCCGTGACGTGCTCCAGCCGCGGAGTGCTTCTACGGCTCGGCCAGCTTGCGGATGGAGTCGGCGTCGACGCTCATGCTCGTGTCCCAGCCGCGGCAAGGAACGCCGGGGATCTCGGTTCCCAGCTTGGCCACGAACGTCTTGAGGGCGCCGTCGATATCCTGCCCTCGCTGGGTCACGTCCACCTGGCCGATCAGCTGATGGCGGCGCACCGAATAGAGAAACGCGGTTAGCTCCCAGGATCCCGGCTCGCCCTTGGGATGCGGGGCGGAAGTCGCCGGCGGTCTCCGGCCACCCATGCCGCCGCGGCCCATGCCACCACCTCGGCCCATGCCACGTCCTGCCCCTGGATCGGCGATAGGCCGTGCCCCCGGGCCGCCGTCGTTGCCCGAGCCCGGGGGCGTCCGCTCTTGCGCCGGCTTGGACGTCTTCACCACCTCGGGCGCTGGCCGCGCGGGCTGTCCGTTGATGGCAACGAACAGGATGGTGCCACCCTTGGCGAGCGGAGCGAACTTATCGAGCAGGTCCTCGGAGACGCCGTCCTCTTTGGTGTAGTCATCGACCGCGGACGTGAGCTCGGGATTCGCCGCGACGAAGTCGTTCGTGTAGACAGCCTCGCAAATGCCCTGGCTGAAAGGCGCCGAGAGTGCGGCGCCGAATTCTTCCCAGAATTCCGGGCTCATGTGGCCGTTGCGAAAGATGCCAAAGACCGACACCGTTTCCGGCTTGGTGGTGCCGGGGACCCGCGCGACGCTTGGCTGTGGCTGGACTTCCCCGGGTGTCGCACAGGCGACGAAAGCACCTGTCCCCAGCAGGGCGCAGGTGATGGCTCGTATCGCTCGGGCGACGAAGTCGAGGTCGCAAGGCCTTGGAAAGCTCACGGCTGCGAGTCGAAACATTCGGTGCCGCGGGTCCCTCGTCAAGCAGGAAGCACGCGTCTTGTGTAAAGTTATGTTTCTCCGGGTCGCAGGTTTTGTGATGGGCACCTATCATGCAGAGGTGTCGTGCCTGTTCGCCCATTCGGCCCTTCGCCTGCAGATGCCGGCGGCCATTCCCCCGCCCTCCCTCGCGCTGTTGTATCGTTCGTTGCCATGAAAAAGCGATTGCTCTTTTCACACTGTGCGTTTCCTGCACTGGTTCTTCTCGCGGTCTCCGCCTTCGGCAATGAGGCGGGTGCCGCAACCACAAGACAGAGCCTCACGCTCGAGACCGCCATCGACCTGGCCTTGCGTTCGCACCCGTCGGAGGCCCAGGCCCGCGCCGCCGTGGACGTGGCCTCGGCGCGGATCGAGGAGAGCCGCGCGCCGTATCTGCCGCAGGTGGTGGGCACGGGAGAGTACCAGCGGATGACCGCCAACCCCACGCACCGGCCGAATACGCCCCAGCTTGGCTCCCAATCCTGGACGCAAACCTACGATTACTTCACTCTCGGCGGCACGGTTTCCCAGCTCATCTATGATTTCGGACAGACCTCGGGTCGCTGGAGCTCCGCCGAGGCCAGCGAGGCCGCCGCCGCCCACAACGAGCACGCCGTGCAGGTGCAAATCATCACCAACGTGCGCAAGGCCTACTTCCAAGCGCGCGCGCTGCGAGATTTGATCGGAGTCGCCGCCGACGCCGTGGCCAACCAGGAGATGCACTTGAAGCAAATCGAAGAGATGGTCGGCGCGGGCATGCGGCCGGAGATCGATCGGGTCACGGGCGAGACCAGCCTGGCCAACGCGCAGGTGCAGCTCATCAGCGCGCAGAACGCCTACGATCTGGCCTGCGCCACCTTCAATCAAACCATCGGCCAGTCCACGGCTACAAGCTACGAGCCCGGCACCGACGACATGCCGCCACTGCTCGACGAGGACGCGCCCCTCGAGCGATTGCTCGAATCCGCGCTGCACGACCGCCCCGAGCTGGCGAGCTTCGCCAAGCAGCGTCTGGCTCAAGAGAAGTTGATTTCAGCCGCACGAGGCGGCTACGGCCCCAATCTGCAGGCCCAGGCGAGCCTCGCCGGCACCGGCGTGGCGCTCGACAACCTCGCCCCTAACTGGTGGGTGGGCGGGCTGCTGACCTGGCCGATCTACTCGGGCGGGTTGGTCACGGGTCAGGTCGCCGAGGCCCAGGCCACCCTGCGCTCCATCAGCGCGCAGGAGGACGCCTTTCGCCTGCAGGTCCGCATCGACGTGGAGCAGGCCGCGCTGGCGGTCCGGGCCGCGCGCGCGACCCTTGGCGCGGCTTCGTTGGCCCTCGAAAACGCCAAGAAGCAGTTGCAGCTCGCGGAATCGCGCTATGCCGCCGGCATGGGCGGGGTCATCGAGCTGTCCGACGCACAGGTGACCCAGACGCAGACGGCTGCCCAGGAGATCAATGCGCGCTTCTCGCTGGCCAGTGCCCGCGCCGCGCTGCTGGGCGCGCTCGGCAGGCGATGACACAATGGATGTCGAAAGGACCACGATGATTTTCTCTCGTGACAAACGGTGGCGCCCCGGCCTGGGCATCGCGTTCTTGCCCCTGCTGGTCAACGCGTGTGGCGGGGCCAGCGGACAGAGCAAGTCCGGGCCCGGCGGTGACAAGCGCCCGGTGTCCGTGGTCATGGCCAAGGTGGTCACGCGCGACATGCCGGTGATTCTCGACGGCTTGGGCACGGTGACCGCGTTCAAAACCGTCACCGTGCGGTCGCAGGTGGATGGTCGCCTCGACAGCGTGGCCTTTCGCGAGGGCCAATTCGTCAAGCGCGGGACGCTCCTGGCGCTCATCGATCCGCGTCCCTTCGCCATCCAGCTTCATCAGGCGGAGGGCGCCCTGGCCCGCGACCAGGCACAATTGCGCGGCGGCCAGGTCAATCTCGATCGCTACTCGCGCGTGGCCAAGGACAAGCTCATCCCGCAACAGCAGGCGGACGATCAGGGCGTGCTGGTCGGCCAGCTCGAAGGTTCGGTGAAGGCGGACCAGGCGCAGATCGCGCAGGCCAAGCTGATGCTGGAATACGCGCGCATCCGTTCCCCCATCGACGGCGTCACCGGCGTGCGACTGGTCGATCCCGGCAACATGGTGCACCCGTCGGAGGCCGGCGGCATCGTCGTGGTCGCGCAGGTCGATCCCATCGCGGTCCTCTTCACCCTGCCGCAAGACGAGCTGCCGCGGGTGCAAAAGGCGCTGGCCGAGGGCAAGCCCGCCGTCGACGCGCTGTCGCGCGACGGTAGCGGTGTCCTGGCCACCGGCACCCTCGAGGTCATCGACAACCAGATCAACGCCACCACCGCCACCATTCGCATGAAGGCCGTCTTCCCCAATCCCGACCGCGTCCTGTGGCCCAACCAGTTCGTGAAGGCGCGCCTGCACCTCGGCCTGCGCAAGGGCGCGCTGGTCGTGCCCGCGGTGGCCGTGCAGCGCGGGCCCGCGGGCGCTTTCGCCTACGTGGTGGGCGAAGACAAGACGGTCGCCGCCCGGCCCATCGTGGTGGATAGCACGGACACCGAGCTCGCCGTGATTCGCTCGGGGCTGACCCCGGGCGAAACCGTGGTCACCGAGGGACAGTTCCAGCTCAAGCCGGGCGCCCTGGTCGAGACGCGCGAGCCAGGCGAGAACAAGGAGCCAGGCGGCCGCCCGGGCAAGGGCGCGGGCAAGGCGCCTGGCGCCGCCCGCGAGGCGAAGAAACCGTGAGCATCTCGGAACCCTTCATCCGGCGCCCCATCGCGACCACGCTGCTCATGATCGGCGTGCTCCTCGCTGGGCTGGTGGGCTACATGCAGCTACCGGTCGCGGCTCTGCCCCAGGTCGACTACCCGACCATCGTGGTGACCACCAGCCTGCCCGGCGCCAGCGCCGAGACCATGGCCTCCTCCATCACCACGCCGCTAGAGCGCCAGTTCGGCCAGATCCCGGCGCTCAGCCAAGTGACCTCGGTGTCGAGCCTCAACTCTTCGCTCATCACCTTGCAATTCAACCTGGATCGCGACATCGACTCGGCCCAGCAGGACGTGCAGGCCGCGATCAACGCGGCCTCGAATCTCCTGCCGCGCAATCTGCCCACGCCGCCGACCTACAGCAAGAGCAATCCCGCCGACACGCCCATCCTGACCTTCGCCATCAGCTCCGATACCTTGCCGCTCAACAAGGTCGCCGACTACGTCGATTCGATCCTGGCGCAGAAAGTATCGCAGGTCGCGGGCGTGGGGCTCGTCACCCTCGGCGGCGGCGTCAAGCCTGCCGTGCGCGTGCGCGTGGATCCCGAGGCCCTGGCCGGCCGCGGTCTCACCCTGGAGGACGTGCGCACCATCCTGGTCGCCGCCAACGTCAACCAGCCCAAGGGCTCGCTCGACGGGCAGCGCCAGAACTACACCGTCAACGTCGACGACCAGATCGTCAAACCCGTCAACTACGAGCCCCTGGTCCTGGCCTATCGCAATGGCTCGCCCGTGCGCCTGTCCGACGTGGCCACCGTGCTCGACGACGTGGAGAATGCCCAGCTCGCCGGCTGGGCCAACGATCACCGGGCCGTGATCATGAACGTGCAACGCCAGCCCGGCGCCAACCTCATCGCCGTCACCGATCGTGTGAAGGCTCTCTTGCCCCAGCTCGGCGCTTCCATGCCCAAGGGCATCGACATCGCCATCATCTCCGACCGGACCGAGACGGTCCGCGCTTCGGTCGACGACGTGCAGTTCACGCTCATCCTCACCATCTTCCTGGTCGTAGGAGTGATGTATCTGTTTCTTCGCTCGTTTCGCGCCACCATCATTCCCGGCGTGGCGGTGCCGCTCTCGCTCATCGCTACCTTCGGGGTCATGCAGCTTTGTGGCTACAGCCTCAACAACCTGACCTTGATGGCGCTGACCATCGCCACCGGCTTCGTGGTCGACGACGCCATCGTCATGGTCGAGAACATCGCGCGCACCATCGAGGAGGGCTTGCCGCCCTTCGAGGCCGCGCTCAAGGGCGCGCGCCAGATTGGCTTCACCATCGTTTCGCTGACGGTGTCGCTGATCGCCGTGCTCATCCCGCTGCTCTTCATGGGCGGCATCGTGGGCAGGCTTTTTCGCGAGTTTGCCGTCACGCTGGCCATCGCCATCGGCATCTCGGCGTTTCTCTCGCTGACCCTGACCGCCATGATGGGTGGCCACCTTTTGCGCGCGCACGAGACACCCGGCCGGCTGGCCCGCCACCTCGAACGCGGCTGGGACGCCATGGCGCGCTTCTACGATCGAGGCCTGGGCTGGGTGCTGCGCCACAAGCGTTTCACGCTGGCGGCCACGCTGGCCACCGTGGGGCTCACCGTCTTTCTGGCCTTCATCGTGCCCAAGGGATTCTTCCCGCAGCAGGACACCGGTCTGCTCGTCGGCGTCTCCGAGGCATCGCCCTCGATTTCCTTTCCCGCCATGATGGACCGGCAGCGCGCGGCGGCCGATGTGATTCGCGCCGATCCGGATGTGCAGGCCGTGGCGTCGTTCATCGGCGCCGACGGCACGAACCCCACACTCAATGTCGGCCGGCTCTCCATCACGCTCAAGCCGCGGCGGCTGCGCCATGCGGATGCGGACACCATCATTGCCCGGCTCTCGCCCCGCCTGCGCGAGGTCTCCGGCATCGCGGTCTACTTGCAATCGGTGCAAGATCTCCAGGTCGACACGCGCACCAGCCGGACGCAATTCCAGCTGACCCTCGAGGACGCCGATCCCACCGAGCTCGACGTGTGGGCGCCGCGGGTGCTCAACGCGATGAAGGACCTGCCCGTGCTGCGCGACGTGGCCAGCGACCGCCAGTCGACCGCGCTGGGGCTTTCCCTGGTCATCGATCGCGACATGGCCTCGCGTCTGGGGGTCAGCACGCAGAGCCTCGACGACACGCTCTACGATGCCTTCGGCCAGCGCCAGGTCTCGACCATCTTCACCCAGCTCAACCTGTATCGCGTGATCCTGGAGGTCGCACCTGCCTTCCAGCAGGACCCCACGGCACTGCGGTCCATCTACGTCCGTTCGGCCACCGGCGATCCCATTGCCCTCGACACCCTGGCGCACTACGAACAATCGTCCCACACCCCGACCATCGCCCATCAAGGGCAGTTCCCCGCCGCCACCCTGTCCTTCAACCTCGCGCCGGGCGAGGCGCTGGGCGCCGCCGTCGCGGCCATCGACAAAGCCATGCGATCGCTCGACCTGCCGCCCGGCGTGCACCCCTCGTTTCAAGGCACGGCCAAGGTCTTTTCCGAGTCGCTCGCCAATGAACCCATCCTCATTCTCGCCGCGCTCATCACCATGTACATCGTGCTCGGCATTCTCTACGAGAGCTACATCCACCCCATCACCATCCTCAGCACCTTGCCCTCGGCGGGCGTCGGCGCCTTGCTCGCGCTGCTCATCTGCCGGATCGAATTCAGCGTCATCGCGCTCATCGGCATCATCCTGCTCATCGGCATCGTCAAGAAGAACGCCATCATGATGATCGACTTCGCCCTCGAGGCGGAGCGGGAGAAGGGCCTCGATCCCGAGAGCGCCATTCATCAGGCGTGCCTGCTGCGCTTCCGCCCCATCATGATGACCACCATGGCGGCCTTGCTCGGCGGCTTGCCCATGGCGCTCGGCCAGGGCACGGGCGCGGAGCTGCGCCGCCCGCTCGGCATCGCCATCGTGGGCGGCTTGCTCATCTCGCAGGTGCTCACGCTCTACACCACGCCCGTCATCTACCTGGCCATGGATCGCCTGCGGCATCTGCGACGAGTACCGCGCACGACGACCGCGGCCGCCCCCGGACCCGCGATTGGAGATCCGGTGGCGTGAATATCTCGGGGCCCTTCATCCGCCGTCCCATCGCGACCTCCTTGCTGGCCGTCGCGCTCATCCTGGCGGGCCTGACCGCCTACGCCAACCTGCCCGTGGCGCCCTTGCCGCGTGTGGATTTTCCGACCATCAACGTGCAGGCATCCCTGCCCGGCGCCAGCCCCGAGACCATGGCCAGCTCGGTGGCCACGCCACTCGAACGCCGCTTCGGCCGCATCGCCGGTCTCACCGAGATGACCTCGGCCAGCTCGCTCGGTGCCACCAGCATTACCATGCAATTCCAGCTGAGCCGCGAGATCACCGGGGCCGCGCGCGACGTGCAGGCCGCGATGAACGCGGCGGGTGGCGAGCTGCCACCCAACCTGCCCAGCCGTCCCACCTATCGCAAGGTCAATCCCTCCGACGCGCCCGTGCTCATCGTGGGGCTCACCTCGGACACGCTGCCCCTGGCGCAGGTCTACGCCACCGCCAACACGATCCTCGCGCCGAAAGTCTCGCAGGTAGAGGGCGTGGGCCAGGTCTTCGTCGGCGGCGGCCAGCAGCCTGCCGTGCGCGTGCAAGTCGACCTCGACGCGCTCGCGGGGCTGGGGCTGGGCATGGTGGACGTGCGCACCGCACTCGCGCAGGCCACGGTCAACAGTCCCAAGGGGGCGCTCGCCAACGATCAGCGCACCCTGGTCCTGTCGTCCAACGATCAGCTCTTCGGCGCGAGAGCCTTCCGCGACGTGATCGTCACCTACCGCGGTGGCGCGCCGGTCCGCTTGCGCGACGTGGCCAAGGTGTTCGATGACGTCGAGAACAACCGCGTGGCGGGTTGGGTGGACGGCCAGCGCGCCGTGCAGCTCATCATCCGTCGCGAGCCGGGCGCGAACATTCTCGAGACCATCGACCGGGTCAAAGCCTTGCTGCCCAGCCTGGCGACCTCGATCTCTCCGGCCATCAAGCTGCAGATCACGCTCGACCGCTCGGGGACCATCCGCGCCTCGGTGCGCGACGTGGAGAGGACCTTGCTCATCAGCATCGGCCTGGTCGTGCTGGTGGTCCTGCTCTTCTTGCGCCGGCTGCGCGCCACCATGATCCCCGCCGTGGCCATCCCGCTGTCGCTGACCGGGACCTTCGCGGTCATGTACCTGCTCGATTACAGCATCGACAACCTGTCGCTCATGGCCCTGACCATCGCCACCGGGTTCGTGGTCGACGACGCCATCGTGGTGGTGGAAAACATCATGCGCCACGTGGAGCAAGGTATGGCGCCGACCGAGGCGGCATTCTTGGGCGCACGCGAGATCGGTTTCACCATCGTGTCGATCACCGTGTCGCTGCTCGCGGTCTTCATTCCGCTTCTGCTCATGGGCGGCGTCGTCGGGCGACTCTTCCGCGAATTCTCCGTCACGCTCAGCATCGCCATCGTGGTCTCCGCCGTGGTGTCCCTCACCCTGACCCCGACCATGGCCTCGCGCCTCCTGCGCCAGTTTTCGCATGACAAGCCCTCGCGCTTCGCGCGCGTATCCGAGCGTGGTTTCACGGCCTTGCAGGGCCTCTACGCCCGCTGCCTCGACTGGATCCTGCGCCACCAGGTCGCCGCGCTCGCACTCACCGTCGGCACCGTCGCCTTCACCGTCTTTCTGTACGTTGTCGTGCCCAAGGGGCTTTTCCCGCAGCAAGACACCGGCATGCTGACGGGCTCGACCGAGGCCAGCCAGGACGTGTCGTTCCCGGCCATGAAAGCCTACCAGGAACAAGTCAACGCCATCGTGCTGGCCGATCCCGACGTGGAGCACGTGACGTCCTTCATCGGCTCGGCGAACGCCTCGACCGGCAACGCCGGGAACCTGTTCATCGCCTTGCGGCCCAAGCCCGGTCGCAAGTCCACCGCCGACGAGGTCATCGCCCGCCTGCGGCCCAAGGTCGGCCGCCTGCCCGGGATTCGCCTGTTCCTGCAGTCCGTCCAGGATCTACGCGTCGGCGGACGCTCCGCGCGCACCCAGTACCAGTACACGCTCCAGGACGCCACCCTCGACGAGCTCAATCAATGGGCGCCCCGCGTGCTCGAGAAGCTGCGCAGCTTGCCCGCGCTCAAGGACGTGAACACCGACCAGCAGACGGCCGGACTCCAGCTCGGCGTGACCCTCGATCGCGAGCGGGCTGCTCGCTTCGGTATCCTTCCCCAAGCAGTGGACGAGGCCCTTTACGATGCCTTCGGCCAGCGCCAGGTCGCCGTCTCGTACACCCAGCTCAACTACTATCGCGTGGTACTGGAAGCATCTCGCTCCCAGCAAAGTGGCCCCGAGGCCCTGCGTCGCATCTACGTGCCCACGCCCACCGGGGGGCAAGTGCCGCTCTCGGAGATCGCCACCTTCGGCCCAGGCAACGCCTCCCTGGCCATCAGCCACCAGGGGCAATTCCCGTCCACCACCCTCTCGTTCAATCTGGCCCCCGGCACTTCACTCGGCGACGCCGTCGAGCTCATTCACAAGGCAGAGGCACAGCTCCACTTCCCCGAAAGTCTGCGCGGCAGCTTTCAGGGAACCGCGCAAGCCTTCAAGAGCTCCACCGACAGCCAGCCCTGGCTCATCCTGGCGGCGCTCGTCACCGTGTATCTCGTCCTCGGCATGCTCTACGAAAGCCTGATCCACCCCATCACCATCCTGTCGACCTTGCCTTCGGCCGGCGTCGGCGCGTTGCTGGCACTTTCCGCCTTCAAGACCGAGTTCAGCATCATCGCGCTCATCGGCATCATCCTGCTCATCGGCATCGTGAAGAAGAACGCCATCATCCTCGTCGACTTCGCCATCGAGTCGCGCCGTACGCGCGGCACCTCCGCCGCGGCGGCGATTCGCGAGGCCGCCCTCTTGCGCTTTCGCCCCATCCTCATGACCACCATGGCGGCGCTCCTTGGCGCGCTACCCCTGGCCCTGAGCGGTGGCACCGGCTCCGAGCTGCGCCGGCCCCTCGGCATCGCCATGGTGGGCGGCCTCGCCCTGTCACAGCTCGTGACCCTGTTCACGACCCCGGTCATCTACCTCTGGCTCGATCGTATCCAGGCCCGCAGGAAGGCGCCGGCCGCGGCGAGGGTCGAGGCGGGACAGGTTGCGGGAGAAACGGGGTAGGCGCCTGCCTGCCGCGCAGTGAGACGCGCAACAACCAGGCCGTGTTTGCCGAGAAGTCTCTACCGTTCTTTACTGTGGTGCGCTCTCGTCGCACGCATCTTCCCGCAAAGAGGTGGTTCCCGCCCCCGCCGTTCCCGAGGCGGCTCCGGGCCACGCTGGCCAAGCCAAGCCCAA
>JADGRD010000377.1 GCA_017881285.1 Pseudomonadota bacterium
CTCCCAAGGACGATCCGCACTTGCGCCTGCGCCACAAGACGATCAAGAAGGTGCCGGGTGATCTGGAGCGCATGGCCTTCAACACCGCCATCGCCGCCATGATGGAGTACGTGAATGAGCTGGTGGGGAAGGGGGCTACCCGCGATGACTTGGTTGTCCTCATCAAGCTGGTCGGTCCCTTCGCCCCCCACGTCGGCGACGAGGCGTGGGAGAAGCTGGGCGAGAAGGGCTTCTTGATTCAGGCCCAATGGCCGACCTTCGATCCAGCCCTGACCATCGACGCGGTGGTCACGCTCGCGATTCAGGTCAACGGCAAGATGCGCGGCAGCCTGGATGTCGCGCGCGACGCGGCCGAGGACGAGGTTCGCAAGCAAGCCCTGGCCGTGCCGAACGTGGCCAAGCACCTCGAGGGCAAGAACGTGCGCAAGGTCATCGTGGTTCCGGGACGGATAGTAAATATTGTTGTGGGGTAGGGAGGACGCAGAGGGGGAGGAGAGCGCAGTGGCTGGGGGCGATGCTCAGGATCAATGAAAGAGATGGCGCGGTGACGATCGACATCGCGGTGAAGCCGCGCTCCTCGCGCGAGGGCGTGGGCCCGGTGCAGGCGGACCGCTTGGTCGTCGCGGTGAATGCTCCGCCCGTCGATGGCAAGGCCAACGAAGCCGTGGTCCGAGTGCTGGCCGAGACCTTCGGGGTGCCGCGCTCGGCGGTGTCCATCGTGCGCGGCGAAACCGGTCGCAAGAAGACAATTCGCATCGCCGGCCTCACCGCCGCCGTCGTCATGCGTGTGACCGGAGGATGAAGGTACCAGAGCCGCCCCTCGGGATTGAACCGAGGACCCCCGCTTTACGAAAGCGATGCTCTGCCACTGAGCTAGGGCGGCCAAATGAGCGACGCTTCCTACCGCGCCCCGACGGTAGCGTCAAGCGTTGCGGTCAGCGTCCGAGGCGCCTGACCGGATTGCGCTCGCCGAGCGGTGGCAAGGAAGGTGGCGGCAGCGATTCCCGCGGCTGGGCCACCGGCGCCTGTCGGGGTGCGATGCCCGGCGCGGGCTGGGCCGCGGCCACGGACTCGTGCTTCTTGTCGTGCCCATGGCCCGCGTGCCGCCCTGAGGCGCTGGGTGTGCGCCCGCCTGATTCCGAATGGCGCTCCACGGGAGAAAGCGTCGCCGTGATCTCGAACTTGCCCGGGGCCGTGACCTGGTAGGGCATCTGCACATCCATGTGGCCGGCGAGGTGAAAACGGTAGGTAACCAGCCGGCCGTCGGCGGGTCGGATGTCGACCACGGGGGTGGTGCCGAGTTGGCGGCCGTCGCCCATGCGCACCACCTCGGCGCCGGGCGGGTCCGAGTTGATGGTGAGCGAGGCGTGAACCGGCCCCGACGGCGGGGGCGGTGCCACCTCGGGAACGAGCTCGGTGACGGGCTCTTCCGCCTTGTGCGAGAAGAAGATGCTGGCCACCACGACCACGGCCACGAGCACGAGGAACGGCACGGCGACCCGCTGCACGCGGCGGGTTTCGAGGTAGACGCGCACCCGTGCCACGACCCCCGGCGCTGCGGTTGGCGTCGCCATGCCGCCGGCTCGGATCGCGGTTTGCCGGGGGAGAGCCGTCGCGGTATGGCCGGAAACCGGGCCGGGCGTGACGGTCTCTCCGCCCACGGTTTGCTGGCGAGGGACCGAGGTGCGTGCCACCGCCATCTGCGAGACGGCCACCGGGCTGGGGGTGGTGGCGGACGCCATCATGGTCGCGCCGAGCGCCGCCTCGCTGCCGGACAGCTCGACGCTTCCCGCGCCGAGAACGGCGCCGACTTCCTCCATGCTCAGCGGGCGCGCCTCGGGATCCTTCTCCAGGCAATGTAGCACCAGCCGGTCGAGCCAGGGCGGCGTCTCGCTCCGGATGCGCGAGGGCGGCGGCGCCGCTTGCTTGAGGATGGCGTTGAGCAGGATCACGAGCTGCTCCGAATGGAACGGCACGGTTCCCGTCAGCATCTCGTAGATCACGACGCCCATGGCGTAGATGTCGGCCGTGGCACTGACCTCGTGGCACAGCGCCTGCTCGGGCGACATGTAGAAGGGCGTGCCGACCACGGCGCCGTCGATGGTCTTGTGACCGACCTGTGCCTGCTTGTCGCCGAGCAGCTTGGCCACGCCGAAGTCGAAGAGCTTGGAGCGAAAACCGCCCGGCATGTTCGCGTCGGGGACCAGGAAGATGTTGTCGGGCTTGAGGTCGCGGTGGATGATGCCCATCCGGTGGGCGGCGGCCAACGCGTCGACGACCTGGCGGGCGCAGGCCACGGCCTCTTCGATGGGCAGGGGACCGGAGCTCGCGAGCCGATCGCGGAGGCTCTGGCCTTCCAACAGCTCCATCACGAAGTAGACGATGCCGTCCTCGGTATGCCCAAAATCCGAGATGTCCACGATGTTGGGGTGGCGGATCTCGTTGACCGCCTTGGCCTCCTGGAAGAAGCGCGAAACCAGGCCCGGATCGGTACCGAGGTCGGGCCGCAACATCTTGACCGCCACCCGCTTGCCGATCATGGGGTGCTCGGCGAGGTAGACCGTCCCCATGCCGCCCTCACCGAGTACACGGACGATCTTGTAGTTGCCGATGCTGCGACCGATCACGAGAGGCAGCGATTATAGCCCGTCCCGCAAGATTCCGCCTGAGAAGCCGATCGGGGCCAGATGCTGCGGGCTTGGAAGCCGGTCGGATCGGTCGTATCGTGCACGCCTCATGACCACACGCATGCTGTACGTTTCTGATATGGAAACCCTGGAAGGGTTTCCAAGCCTTCCCACGTTGGTACGCGCCGAGCAAAGCTCGGCGGCTCCCCACGCGACTGATATGGAAACCCTGGAAGGGTTTCCAAGCCTTCCCACGTTGGTACGCGCCGAGCAAAGCTCGGCGGCTCCCCACGCGACTTGCCGTGTCCTTGCGTTCGGCCTTTGCTCTCTTGCCTTGGCCGCTTGCGGTACCGCCCCGCCCGCCGCTCCGGCCGCGACCCCGGCCGCTCCCCTGGCCGCGGTCGTTGCGGCGCCTGCGCCTGTCGCGCCGGCCGAGCCGGTGTTCGCCGCTCCCTCCACGGCCCGGGCCGCGCTCGTCGCCAGCCTGGTGACCGTCGCTCCCGCCAAGATCATCGGCGACCTCGACGCGCTCTCGCGCCGGCTGGAGCTGCCCATGATGCTCGGCCGCGAGCTTCTGACCGCGATCGGCGGCATGGGTCTGCTCGGCGATAGCGTCCGCTTCAATGCCTTCTGGGACCGGCTGGATCCGGCCGCGCCGGTGGCGGTGGTGTGGGTGCTGCCCCCCAAATCACCCAGCAAGGGCTTCTGCACGGCTCTGACCTTTCGGAACGCGGCGGCCGCCCGGCGGACGTTCGAGGAGATGGGCGCGCCCGGCGCGGCGCGGAGCGGGGTATCCGAGCGGCGTACCCCTGACGGGGATGTGCTCTGGGGTGGCGTCAAGGGGCGCACCCTGTTCGTCTCGAACTCCGCCGAGGCTCTTCTGCTCGCCGGGGGGCTGGCCGAGGCCGCCCAGGTGGCCCCGACGACTGGGCAGATTGTCGCCACCGTGCTGCCGCCCGCGCTCATCGCGGCCAGCGGCAAGACGCGCGACGCCCTGGTGGCCGAGGCCGCGTCCATGCTGGCCCGCGAGGCGGGAAGCGGCCAGGGACTCGCCACGCCGGCCTTCCAGCGCATGGTCGTGGCGCTCATGGAAGCCGCCGCCAAGCTCGCCCTCGACTCCTCGGTGGTGCGCCTGGTGTTGGAGGCGGGGCCGCATGACGGCTTCATGGTGCAATCCGAGCTGGTTCCTGCCGCCGGCACCGACTTCGCCGCCCGCACGGCCCGGCGCTCGCCCTACGCTTTCGACGCCAAATTGCCGGTGCGCGACGACAGTACGGTGGTGGTGGCGATCGGAAACCCGACGGACTGGATCTCCATGGCGGCCAAGGCGTTCGAGGCCACCGGCCCCGCCGGACAGGAGCTGTGGCGAAACACGAACAAGATGCTCGCGGCGACCGGCGAGTGGTCGTGCGTATTCGACTCGGCCGAGGCCGGGTTCGCCACCTTGTGCAGCTCGACGCTCAAGCCGGGCACGAACGCCAAGGCGGAGCTCGACGCCGCGGTTGCGCTGGTGAAGGCGCAGCAGGCCTGGGAGGCCGAGATCTATGGCCAGAAGCTGAGTCCGCTCAAGATCAAGCGTACGGGTGGTGTGGCGGAGATTGAAAAGAAGATTGAGAATCGTGACAAGACCGCGCGGGACCTGGCCAAGGCCTTGGCGGGCGGGGACACCGTCCGGACCGCGCTCACGGTCAAGGACGGCCGGCTGCTCCAGGCCACTGGTCGCGAGGCGCGCAAGACCCTCGCCGGCTACGGCGCGAGCGGTTCGGGCAAGGGCGCGCCGCTCGTGGCCGCGGCGCTGGCGCGCACCCAAGGCGCCGAGGGCATGGCCTCGGTGGACGTCGTGTCCATGGTGCTGCGCGTGCTTGGCAAGGCCAAGGACCTGCCCGGCAGCCAGATGGTGGCGGTGGCGGCGGCGCTGCCCGGGATGGCGGGGATGAAGGCCCCGTTCCTTTTCACGCTGCGCGGCGGACCGTCCCTGACGGGCGACTTCCGCATTCCGCTCGGTAGCCTGGAGAACGTCGCCAAGGTGGTGCGAGGTATGTTCGGCCCGGCCGGGGCGGGCCCCTCAAAGTAGAAAAGGAGATGGCGTCCACGGATTTCCGCTACACTGATCTTTACCCATGCGTCGTTTAGCAGTTCTCCTGACCCTCGTCCTCTCGTTCGTTGCCCCACTCGCCGTTCCGGCCGCGCAGGCCAGTGAGCCCGGCGCCATGCA
>JADGRD010000378.1 GCA_017881285.1 Pseudomonadota bacterium
GCGCGCGGAGCTGGAAGGCGAGATGGGCGACTCGCACGTCGGATTGCATGCCCGCCTGATGAGCCAGGCCCTGCGCAAGCTGACCGGCACCATCTCCAAGTCCCACACCCTGGTCATCTTCATCAACCAGATCCGCATGAAGATCGGCGTGATGTTCGGCAATCCCGAGACCACGACGGGTGGCAACGCGCTGAAGTTCTACGCCAGCGTGCGCCTCGACATTCGGCGCATCGGCGCGCTCAAGGACGGCGAGAAGGTCGTGGGCAATCGCACCCGCGTGAAGGTCGTCAAGAACAAGATGGCGCCGCCCTTCCGCGAGGTCGAGTTCGACATCATGTACGGTGAGGGGATCAGCCACGAGGGCGACCTGGTCGACCTGGGGGCGGAGTGCAACGCCGTCGAGAAGTCCGGCGCCTGGTTCGCTTTCGAGGGCGAGCGCATCGGTCAAGGCCGGGAGAACGCCAAGCAGTTCCTCCGCGAGCACCCAGACATCGCCAAGAAGATCGAGGCCAAGCTCCTGGCCCACCACGGCGTGAAGCGCGAGGCGAACACGCCCGGTCATGCCAGCACGGGCGTCGCGGTGCCCAAGCCCAGCCAGCCCGAGAAACGGCGGTAGGAGAGGGCACAGAGGGCGGAGAGGTCACGGAGGGGAGCCCGGTTCAACTCTGTGCTCTCCGGAGCCTCTGTGTCCTCAGCAGCGAAAAGGCCACCCCTTCTCCCAAGAGAGAACTTTTTTCGCTGCATAAACTTGTCGCAGGCAGGTTCGGTGCGTACTACGATCCCGCCAATGTCGCCGAAGAAGTCCGTCCCCGAAGGACCCATCGAGATACCCGAGTACCTACCGATCCTGCCCTTGCGCAACTCCGTCCTCTTCCCGAATTCGATCATTCCCATCGACGTCGGGCGCAAGAAGTCGGTGAAGCTCGTCGAGGAGGCGATCGCGAAGGAAAAGCCCATCATCGGCATCGTCACCCAGCGTGACGCCCGCGTCGAAGAGCCGGGGCCGGCCGACCTCTACACCGTGGGTTGCGCCGCGCGGATTCTCAAGGTCATCAAGCTGGCCAAGGACAGCTTCTCCGTCATCCTGCAGGGCGTATCCCGCGTCCGGCTCCTGGAACTGGCCACGCAGGATCCCTACATGACGGCGAAGATCCAGGTGCTGCCCGATCAGTTCGGAAGCTCCACCGAGCTCGATGCCCTGGTCACCAACGTCAAGGATGTCGCCAAGCGGGTCATCAAGCTCATGCCCGAACTGCCCAAGGAGGCCTCCGCGCTGCTCGACAGTGTGAGCGAGCCCGGTCAGATCGCGGATCTCATCACTTCGAACCTGGACGTGCAGGTCGACGAGAAGCAGGAGATCCTCGAGATCTTCGACCTCAAGGCGCGGCTGCGCCGCGTCCTGCAGTTTCTCTCTCGCCAGCACGAAGTGCTGAAAGTCCGCGAGAAGATCAATACCCAGGTGCAGGAAGAGATGGGGCGCAATCAGCGCGAGTACGTCCTGCGCCAGCAGCTCAAGGCCATCAAGGAGGAGCTGGGCGAGATCGACGAAACCGGTGGCGACCTCGACGATTTCCGGGAGAAGATCGCGGCGGCCAAGATGCCGAGCGACAGCGAGAAGGTCGCGCTCAAGCAGCTCGAGCGTCTCAAGGTGATGCAGCCATCGTCGGCCGAATACACGGTGACGCGGACCTACCTCGAATGGCTGGTCGAGTTACCCTGGTCGATTGTCACCGAGGACAAGCTCGACATCCCGGCGGCACGCGACATCCTGAACGCCGATCACTACGATCTGGAGAAGGTCAAGAAGCGCATCCTCGAGTACCTGGCGGTGCGCAAGCTCAAGACCGACAAGAAGGGGCCCATTCTTTGCCTCGTGGGGCCGCCCGGCGTGGGCAAGACCTCCCTCGGCAAGTCCATCGCGCGGGCCCTGGGCCGCAAGTTCATGCGCATCTCCCTGGGTGGCGTGCGCGACGAGGCCGAGATCCGCGGGCACCGGCGCACCTACGTCGGCTCGCTGCCCGGCCGCATCATCCAGGGCATGAAGAAGGTCGGGTCGAGCAACCCCGTCTTCATGCTCGACGAGATCGACAAGCTCGGCCACGACTTCCGCGGCGACCCCGCGGCGGCCCTACTCGAGGTTCTCGATCCCGAGCAGAACCACGCCTTCTCGGACCACTACCTGGAGGTGCCGTTCGATCTGTCGAAGGTCATGTTCATCGCCACGGCCAATATCCTGGACCCCGTGCCGCCGGCCTTGCGCGATCGTCTGGAGGTCCTCGAGATACCGGGCTACACGCGCGAGGAGAAGCTGAACATCGCCAAGCAGTTCCTCATCAAGAAACAGGTGGAAGAGCACGGGCTTACCGAGGAGCGTCTGGTCTTCGAGGACAGCGCCGTGGGCGAGATCATCGACAGCTACACGCGCGAGGCAGGCGTGCGCAACCTCGAGCGAGAGATCGCCAACGTCATTCGCGCGGTCGCCGTGCTGGTGGCCGAGGAGAAGTCCCAGCCCAAGGAAATCCTCACCCTGGTGCGCATCCCGGACTTCCTCGGGCCGCAGAAGTTCCTGCCCGAGATCGCAGACCGCACCGCCGAGGCGGGGGTAGCCACCGGCCTCGCCTGGACCCCCGTGGGTGGGGAGATCCTCTTCATCGAAGCCACGCGCATGAACGGCAAGGGCAACCTGGTCCTCACCGGGCAGCTCGGCGACGTGATGAAGGAATCGGCGCAGGCCGCGCTGTCCTTCATTCGCGCGCACAGCAAGTGGCTAGGGCTGGACGACGGTTTGCTCGAGCGCAGCGACATCCACGTGCACATTCCCGCGGGCGCCATTCCCAAGGATGGACCGTCGGCGGGCGTGACCATGTTCGTCTCCATGGTGTCGCTCTTGACCAACAAACCGGTCCGCTCCGACGTGGCCATGACCGGCGAGATCACCCTGCGCGGGCTCATCCTCCCCGTGGGCGGCATCAAGGAGAAGTTCCTAGCCGCCCACCGCGCGGGCATCAAGCGGGTCGTCATGCCCGAGCGCAATCGCAAGGACGTCATCGACATTCCCGAACAGCCGCGCAAGGAGATGGAGATCATCTACGTCAAGCGGATGGATGAGCTCCTACCCCTCGTGCTGACCGAGTTGCCCGATCTCAAGGGCACCATGATCGGCGCAGTCACGCCGCCGCCGGTGCTGCTCACGCCGCCTTCGGTGTGAGACACGGGCTACCGCCGGCGGGGGACGATGGGTTTGCGGCCGGTGCGGTGGCCGCCGGGGCGGGGGCGTTTGGCGGGCGCGGGAGCGGCGGTTGGCGCGGGCGGGGGTGTGCCGGAGGAGGACTGGGCCTCGAGTTTCTCCAGGCGCTCGCGCAGGCGCGTGGATTCGCCGAGCAGGCGCTCGACCTCTTCGCCGAGCTTGCGCAGCTTCTCGCCGCCGGCGCCTTTCTCGCGGAGTTGCGTGACGGCGTTGCGGAAGCGGCGCTTGGCACGGCCGTCGAGCTCGCCGGCCCGGGCCCGTTCGATGGCGGGAATCGAGCGAACGTCGCCGATCTCGACCAGGGCGGAGGCGGCGTCCATGCGCACGCGGAAATCGGCATCGGACAGGCAGGCTTCCAGGCGTTCGCGCGCCCGCCGCGCGTTGGCCGTGCCCTCGGCCAGCCGCCCGAGCGCGGTCACCGCGGCTCGCCGCGATTGGAAGGACGCGGCTCGGGTGATGGCCCCGTCGACGATCGGGTAGGCCGCCTCGTCGGCGGTCGCCCCCAGCCCTTCCAGCGCGCGCGCGCGGATCATGTCCATGTAGGCGCGGCGCGCGAGCACCGGCGTCAGGATCTCGACCGCGCGGGGCGAACGCACCCGGCCGAGGGAGAGGGCCGCATTGGCCTCGACGAAGCAGCTTGGATCTCCTTCTTGTACCCAGGTCGCGAGGACTTGCGCGGCGCGGGCGTTGCCTGGATCGAGGTCGACGCGAAACTCGCCCAGGGCCGCGGCCACCGCCCGGCGCACGCGGGGGTGCGCTTGGGCGCGGGCGGCGAGGAGGGCATCGAGGGCGTCCTGGCGTCGGGTCTTGCCGAGCGCGGTGGCGGCTGCGGCCCGCACGGCCCAGAAGGCATCGGTTTCGAGCGCGGCGCCCAGGGCGGTGACCGAGGCCGCGTCGGGCTTGTCGGCGAGCGCCCGGGCCGCGAGCACGCGATCGACCCCCAGGCGCGCGGCGGCGAGCTGCCGCGCCCACAACGGCCGCGGCTTGTCGAACTTCACGGTCTTGAGGAGCACATCGCCCGGATCGAAGACGACCTGCGCCGGCGCCTCGGGGAGCCGCAGCTCGAAGGTGTGGCTCCGCTCCGAAATACGGAGGGGCTCGTCACGCTCTTGGCCGGCGACATCGAGGCGCACCGAGGTTACGAGCTCGTACGCCTGTTCGCCCTCCTGCTTCTGCTCCACGCGCAGCGAGCCCACGCGCTTGTCTGCCTCCCACTGCCAGGTGCACTCGATCTCGGGATGGCCGGGATGGTCGATCCATTGGTGGAAGAAGCGGTCCAGGTTGCGGCCGGCGGCTTCCTCGACGGCGCGGGCTAGATCGCGGGTTTCCACCGAGCCGCGCGCGTGGCGCTCGGCATAGAGTCGGATGGCGCGCCAGAAGACCGCGTCGCCGAGCTCCTGCCGGAGCATGTGCAATACGCGGCCACCCTTCTCGTAGAGGTGGCGGTCGAAGAGGTCGATGGGCTCCTCGAACTGGCGGCACACGATGGGGCGCTGGTACTCGCCGGCCTCGTCGAGGTAGCCGTCGAGATCCCCGAGCAGCTCGACGTCGGCCTCGTCGCGGCCGTGCGCATGCGTGCG
>JADGRD010000379.1 GCA_017881285.1 Pseudomonadota bacterium
GAGACGGTCGCCGGCCGACTGGTGCTCGTAGCGCTCTTCGTCCTGGTGCTCGCGCTGAAGCCCGCTGCCGCCGCCAGCCCCTGGGCACTCCAGGTCGGCGGCGTCCTCATGCTCACTTCATTGTTCCCACGGTGGCGGCGAGTCTTGATCGCGCTCGCCGCACTGGTGTGGATTGTGATCCATCCTTCGGATCACGGCGGCATGCTGCTCAACCTGGCCATTGCTTCGGGCTCGGAGAACGTCATGGCGTTCCAGCTTGCCATCGTGGGTGGGGTGCTGTTGTTCGCGTGGGCTGCTTTTGCGGGCATCCGTCGCTTTCCCGGCAGCGTATTCGCGAGACGGCCGGTGTTCGCACTGGTGCTGTTCTATTGCAGCCTCGTGACCTTCGCGTCGACTGTCCCGCTCTCGCCCAAGCTCAAAGTCATCCTCTGGTCGTTCATCGCAGCGCTGGCGGGCTACCTCTGGTTCATCGCCTACAGCTTGAAAGACGCCAACGGCAAAGAACGTCGCACATTTGGTATCGAGCTCGGCGGCTACTACGCCTTCTGGGGCTCGCCCCCCACACCCTGGCCCAAGGGCAGCTCCTATCTGAGTCGCGTGGAAGCCAAGGACGCCCATGAGCTGGCGGTGACACAGCTCAAGGGCATGAGGCTGCTGCTCTGGGCGATGTTGCTCAACGTGGTGATGCTGATCTTCGAGTGGGTGGTGGTAGGTAGAAGGTCTCACCTGAGCGACGCCATCGGTTGCTTGCCTACCCTGCGGGTTCCCGATCTCTTCGAAGTCCTGCAGGCCAGCGCGCAACACCGCTGGGTGCCGTGGGGGCTGCGCTGGGCCTCGCTCCTGAGCTACTTCCTCGATTTCACTTTGAGCCTGGCCGTGTACTCTCACGTGACCATCGCGATCTGCAGGATGGCCGGCTTTCGTGCTCTGAGAAACATGTATGCGCCGCTGTCGGCGACGACGATCGCCGAGTACTTCAATCGCATCTACTACTACTTCAAAGAGCTCCTGGTGGAATTCTTCTTCTTTCCTACCTACTTCCGCTGGTTCCGCGGGAAACCACGATTGCGGATGTTCTTCGCGACCCTGGCTGCTGCCGGCTTGGGCAACATGCTGTACCACTATCTCCGCGATCCCAGCCGGATTCTGCGCGACGGGCTTTGGCGATCGCTCGTGAGGTTTCAGTCGTACGCGGTCTACTGCGTGATCCTGGGACTGGCGGTGGGATTCTCCCAACTCAGACACACCCGACGTCGATCGCGGCCCACCGGGCTTCTGGCCGTGCTGGCCAGCGCCAGAGTCTGCCTGTTCTACTGTCTCTTGATCCCACTCGACCACCCGGCCCGTCTGAGTCTGGCGCAGGTCACGGGTTTCTGGTGGAGCCTGCTGCTACCCTAGGGCTGCTTGGAGGACCACTTGGACGCACGTGCCGACATCCGCAACTTCGTGGCAGAGAGACTGCGTGACCGAGGAAACGAAGCCCCGGCCAACGACCGCGAGTCGCTCGTCATGAGCGGCCGCATCGACTCAATGATGGTGCTGGAGATCGTCTCCTTTCTCGAGACCAGGTTCAACTACATCGTCGACGAGCACCTCTTCGATCAGATGGACTACGACTCGATCGACAGTATCGTCCGCCTCCTCGGCAAGATTGCTGGCTGAGATCGGCGCTCGACCTCCGTCACGCCCGTCGGGCGTAGAGCGTGTAGAGGTTCGTCGCGCGGAGCATGAGGGCTTGCTCGGCTTCGACCAGGTAGCCGCGTTGCTCGAGCAGCCGCCTGATGTCCACCTGCCGGCCGTCCTGGTCGTGGACTTCGACGACCAGTTGGCGGATCTTGGGCCAATCGGCATCTGCGATCCCGGCGAGGACCTCGTGCTCACTCTTCTCGACGTCGATCTTCAGCAGGTCAATGCGGTCGACCCCGGTTTCGCGCAGCACCTGCGAGAGCGTACCCACCCTGCAGGTGATGGTGCGCGCCTCGAACATGTGGTCGATCATGCTGTCGAAGTGCTTTCTCAGGACCGGATCTTCTCGGGCCCGCGCCATCGCCTCGGGACTCTTGTTGCTGAGAAAGGCAAATGTCGTCTTGCGATCCTCGCTCGCGTCCGCGTAGCGGCCGGACATCACCGTGTTTCCCGGGTAGTAGGTGAAGCTGGTCTCACCTGGCTCCGCCGCGAGGGCGCAGTCGAAAAGGCGCGCCGCGATGCCATGGCGGGCGACGTTGGCATGCAGGACGGCGAACACGTCGGGCACGGGTTCGAAAGCATAGAGCCGCACCTGCGGCCAACGCCGCTGGAGGTAGATGCCGAACATCCCTATGTTGGCGCCTACGTCGAAAACGCACGCGCCGTCGATCAGCGCGATGCCGTGCTTGAAGTACTCCTCGGTCTGGAACGTCTCCTCGTAGAGGAAGCGAGCCTCATTGAGGTTCAGATAGTAGATATCGAGCCCATTGGGCAATGTGAGGGACTTCATGACTTGAACCTCCTCCCGTTCGTCCGGCTCTACCATTACCGGTGCAGATCGGCATCTCGCAGCAGCGGGCCCTGGGCGATCGGCTGTTCGGCACAGCCTCGCCGCACATACGCCCGCAGATCGAAGGGGAGTCTCTTCTCTACCCGCAACTGCTCCAGTTTGCGCATGAGCTCCTCCGGGGCCGGCGTGGGTGGGGTGCCGTCGCGCCGTCCCAGGTACACCGTATTCGGGGTGTCTGGGATGTCGAGCACGCAGCAGGCGCCAAAGGTCGCCTGCCAATTGCGCAGGATCGGGAAGTAGTCGCGATTCGCAGAAGGTCGCCACACGTTGGCTACCGCCAGGCCACGATCGGAGAGCTTCTGGCGGACCGTTGCCATGAATTCGATCGTGATCAGATGCTTCGGAACGTCATCGCCGGCGAAAGCGTCCAGCAGGATGAGGTCGTAGCTTCCCGCCGATCGCTCCAAGACTTTGCGGCCGTCCTCGACGTAGACATGGGTCTTGGGATCCCTCTTGAAATCGAGGTACCGCTCCGCCACATCGACGACCACCGGATCGATGTCGGCGGCATCAACCTCGATCTCCGGGTAGAGGGTACGGAGGAACATCGCCATCGAGCCACCGCCCAGGCCAACGATCATGACTCGCTTCGGCTCGGGGACAAGCGCCAGCGACACCATGAAGGCGCGGACGTATGGCAGCCGCAGTTGCAGAGGCTGGCCCAGCTGCACCTGTGATTGCCGACCTCCCCGGACCTGGAATCGCAGTGACCGCAATCCCGGCATATCCTCGGTGACGACCACGTGGGTGTACGGCGAGTCAGCTTCGAAGATGATCCTGGGCACGAACGCCCCGGCGCCCGGCGTGGTACCCGATCCCTCAAGGGCCTGGCGCGTATCGCCTACACTCCAGCACAAGAGTGGCGCCAACCCGAGCAGCAAGAGCGCCAGGACGGCTGGTTTGGTCCATCGCTGTTTCATCGGCTGGCTCTCAGATGCTTTAATACACCTGGCAACTCTGACGACCAGAACTCCCATCCGTGAGCGCCTTGGGGGACTTCGATCAGTGATGCGTTCGGGTGAGCCTGCGCAAGTAAGCTCCGAACCGACCGCAACTGGCTGATGTCGACCTGACGATCCTGGCCTCCGTGCACCAGGTAGATCGGCACCCGGCTGAGCGCCCGTAGGTGTGCCGGGTGGGCGCAGTCCTCATCGTGCCAGCGCTCGGGAAAGCGGTCTCGCGCACCGAAGACTTGCGCATGGATGCGGTATTCAAAGTCACCCTTCGGAAGCAGGCTCAGGTCGTAGGTTCCAGACAGACCGGCACAAAAACCGAACAAGTTGCTGGTGGCGCACAAGCGCACGGCCCCCCGGCCGCCCGTCGAAACACCGACCACGGCCACCTTGGCAGGTTCGTCACTTACCGAGTAGCGCGCACGAACTGCCGGGACGACCACCGAAGTGATCCACGCAAGTCCGCTCACCCGGTTCCAGCGCAACACGGTCTCGGGATAGAAGCGCGTCTCGTACACCGTGCGGCCCATAGCGGGCAATGCCAACACGACGCCGGCTTGATCGGCTAGTCGAGCGATCGCAGTCTGCTCCTGCCAGTCCTCGGGCTTCTGGCCCCAGCCGTGGAGCGCGACCACGAGGGGCCACGCTACGTCGGAGCGGTAGCCGGCCGGCAGGTAGATCAACATGCGCCCCGTCGCCTGCGAGGTGCCACCGTCCGGCGCGAGCTCGCTCCCGCGCAAGGAAGCATCTTCGCGCCACTCGCCCGATGCTTGGTCAGGGGACGGTGAGGGGACTACAAGTTGGTCGACCATGCTTCCCATCCAGAATATGGCCTACCAGCACGTAGTCCTTCTAAGCGCCCTCTTCGCATCCCCGCATCGCATCTCAGATTGTCCGATAGCGGATCTTACGTCAACTAGCCCCCCATGCCTGGGGGAAAACAAGTGCTTGTGCCTCCTCCAGGTCCATCTGCGGTGGTGGACGGGCGGCATGGAGTCGAGGTGCCTCGGTTCGTAGGCCAAGGTGCTTGAGGATCCTGTGCACGTTCGCCGGGGCGGTCACGACAGCCAGGATCTTCACCCGGCCCGCGCATTTGGAACATTCTAGGACGTCCACGAGAAACACCCTCTTGAGCAACATTGCCCATGGGAGGCGGTTGAACCCGGGCACGCGATTCGGATCGACCTTGCCCGGAGCCGTGACCGGGTCCGGCCTGCCCAATTCCAGGGGCCCACACCGCGGCACCACCTTGTCTCGATCATTGGCCGCGGGGCCGAGGATGCCGTGGTAGCGAACCAGGGGCGAGCGCGGACGGGGAA
>JADGRD010000380.1 GCA_017881285.1 Pseudomonadota bacterium
ATCCTGCACACTCTGGCCTATGTCGTCGGTGGCGGTGCCTTGGGCTTCGCGTACCACAAGCTCGTGGGCTGCTCGAGTGGGGCCTGTCCCATCACCGCCAATCCCTACATTTCGACGCTCTACGGGGCGCTGATCGGCCTCTTCGCCGGCGGCGGCCTTGGCCGGTAGGCGCGCGCATGGGACTTGAGTGATCGGCGGCAAGTGATTAGCCTCCGCTCTGGAGGAGATCATGGCCGACCGATCGCGCGCTGGGTTCGAGGCTGAGCTCACATCGGGCAAACGAAGAAAGCCCGCGGCGAGCGAAGGCACGGTGTTCCGCATGCTGGTGATCGCCGATTTCGGCGGCCATCAGGCCCGCGGCGAGGTGCGGCCGGGGCGCGAGCTGCGCGTGCAGCGCGTGGACCTCGACAGTTTCTCGGCGGTGTTGCGCAAGATCGCCCCGCGGCTCCCCATCGCCATCGGCGATCAGCCGCCCTTTGCCATCGCCATCGAGGACATGGACGGTTTTCATCCCGATCGACTGTTCGCCGACTTGGAGTTCTTCGCGCCGATGCGCGAGCTGCGCCGGCAGCTCCAGGACGGCAAGGCGTTCGCGCGGGCGGCCGCTTTGCTCGGCAAGGTGAGCGAGCCCGCGCCGGTCGCCGGCGGACCGGCCGGGGAGGACGATCTGCTGCGGCTGTTGGGCTGGCCGCCGAGCGCCGGCGCGCCCGCGGCGGGGCCGGCAGGGGTCGTCGACAACTTGGTCCGCCAAGCCGTCGCGCCCCATATCGTCGGCAAACCCGATCCGCGGCAAGCCGAATTGATTGCAGCGGTCGACGGCATGACGGGGGAACTGATGCGGGCCGTGCTCCACAACGCTGGCTTCCAGCGGCTGGAGGTGGTCTGGCGCGGGCTCGATCGGCTGGTGCGCGCCCTCGAGCTCGATGAGACCTTGCAGCTCTTCGTGCTCGACGCCAGCCGCGAGGAGCTGGCGGCGGATTTCGCGGCCGCACCCAACCTGGCCGATTCCGCCATGTATCGCCTCGTCGTCGGCCAGGGTGCGGAAACGCCCTGGGCGCTCCTGGTCCATGGCGCCCCTTGCAGCCGGCGGCAGGAGGACGCCACCCTGCTGGCCAACCTGGGCACTCTCGCGCAAGAGGTGGAGGCGGCGGTCGTGGCTGGCATGGACCGCACGGCGTGGTCCGCGGGCTTCGCCTCGCTGGAGGAGCAGCGCGCCTGCGCGGCCTTGCGCAGCAGCCCCGCCGCCACCGCGATCGCGGTCGCGGCGCCGGCGATCTTGTTGCGCTTGCCCTATGGCAAGGCCACGGATCCCATCGAGGCCTTCGCCTTCTCCGAGCAGACCTCGCCGCCCGCGCCCGACGGGTTTCTGTGGGGCTCGGCCGGCTTCCTCCTGGCCGAGTTGCTCGCGCAGTCCTACACGGCAGCCGGCGGATGGGACTTCACGCCGAGCGATAGCAGCACCATTTCCGACTTACCCATTTACGTCTTTACGCAGGACGGCGAATCGGTCGAGACTCCAGCCGCCCAGGCCTGGCTTGCCGAGTCGAAGATCGATGACCTGATAAAGGAAGGGTTTGTGCCCCTGGTTTCGGTGAAAGGGCGGGGCGAGATCCGCGTCCCTCGTTTCCAGAGTATCGCCTCGCCGCCCGCCGCGTTGGCCGGGCGCTGGCGCTAGATCGCCGAATTCCCGCGGACGCGCGACATTCCTGTCGGTTCGCCGTCGTGCGCCTGAGCCCCAGGTCCGCGGACTTGCTGGCCCCAGCCGCTGGAATGGGCCTTGCAGCCGCTCGGGATCGTGATGCTTGGCAGGCGAATAGTTGTGATAGCGTGCACGTCGTGGGACGGTTGTTGCCACCCTATCTTGCGTTCTTGGCGCCGCTCGGGTTGTCCGGGTGTCTGCTCTTCACGGACCCCATCAACAAGGCGCCCGACGTGAGCATCAACGGTCCAGCCGAGGTCACGCGCGGCATTCCCACGAACTACACCGCGACCGTGACCGACGACCGGGACGATCCCGCCCTGTTCGTCCTCCAGTGGTTGGAGTTCGATTCCGAGAACCAGGGGTGCGGTTTGATCAACGCCACTTCCTCGCCGTCCGTGGGCCCGACGCTCCGCGACCGTAACGCGCCCTACGCGTTCACGGCCCAAAACACGGACATCAAATGTCTCTGCGTGCTGGCCACGGATCGCGACGGCGCCTCCAACTTCAAATGCCTGGCCGTTACGCCGAAGAACGTGGCCCCCAAAGCGGTAATCACCGACGTATCGGGCGCCTCGTCGGGTCAGACCCGTCCGCTCTGCTCGCAGATCGAGCTCTCGGCCGAAGAATCCACCTTTCCCGCGGACGACCATCTTCAATTCAACTGGGTCCTTACGTATTCCGGCACGGACCCCAATGGCAAGCTGGCGCAGCTTGCCGCCTGCGACGGCAAGGTGGCGAACTTGGCGGACGCGCATCGGGTTTGCTTCTCCGCCGCCGCCCCAGGCGCCTATACCGTGACCTTGTCGATTACCGACACCCCCCCGGCCCCGGACGGCGGCGCGGCCGACGCGCTCAGCAGCGATCAGGTGGCGTTCGACGTCCCGGCGAACGTGGACACGCCGCCCTGCCTGCAACAAACCGACCCCGACAAGTACTCCCTCCTCACCTTTCTCTCGCGCCGCCTCGACGATAGCCGCACCTTCACGGTCCTCAGCGTCGCGGATGACTGTGAGCCCTATCCGCCCTTGCGCAGCTCGAAGCAGCCGGCGCAGTTCGTGTGGTCGGTCTACGACGCGACTTCGTCCTCGCCCAAGTGGGTGTATCAGGTCAACACCACCAACGCCTTCACGGTCACCTCGGCGATGTACCCCGGCACCCTGCCTGGCGACACCATCAAGGTGCGGGTGGAGGTGCGCGATTCGGCGGTGCCGAAGCTGACCAGCGCCTGCCCGTCGGATCAGACCGACATCTGCTGTGGAGCCGACGCCTGCACCGGCAGTAGCAACGACTGCGTCCGCTGGACAACCTGGACGGTGGGATTCGAGCCATGACCATGCGAACCCTTTCCTCCATCTTGCTTCTCGCCGCCGCGGCCGCGGGGTGCTCTTCCTCGAGTGGCTCGATAGCTGGTGGCAGTCAGGGAAGTGACGCCGGTTGGGCCGGCGCAGGCGGCAGCGGCGCGGGCGGAAACTCCGTTGTGATCAAAACGGACGCGGCGATTGTCAGTGGCGATGCGGGCAGCCCGTCGCAGGTGCCGGCCAACCTCTCCGCGGACGCGCCGACTTTCACTTGGGGGGACACGCGAAGCTGCACCGATTGCAGCGCCGGCGGCTCCGCTGGCGGGGCCGGGAGCGGCTCGGGTGGAAAACCTGGCAGCGGCGGCTCCACCACGGCCGGCTCGGGGGGCAAGAGTGGCTCATCGGGCAGCGGTGGATCGAGCGGCACTACTCCGAGGGGCGGGAGCGTGGGCACGGGCGGTGCCATGGCCACGGGTGGAACCACCGGCTTGGGCGGAAGCAGCACCGGCTTGGGTGGGAGCACAACCATGGATGCCGGTGTGCCACCGAGCGATGCTGCGCGGCCGTCAGATGCGGTTGCCCTCGATGCCGGGCGCGACACCGGCGTTTTCGCGGATAGCACTGGCGGGGGGACGGACACCCTGCGGACCGACACCTCGTCGCGCTGTGTGGCGCGGATCCGGTCGATCATCCCTTCGACCGACTCCCTGGCCCAGGTACTCCTGGTGGCGGGAGCCAATACGCAGGTGGTGTTGCACGTCGATGTCGTCTCCGGCGGCCCCGCGTCGCCGACGTGGACCTGGCACGGGTACCGGGGTAGTTCGCCGATCTCGTCCAACCCGGGCACCAGCGACAGCGCGGCGGCCGCGTTCCCCATCGCCAACGAGGGAACCTACACCTTCAGCGTGACGGACAACACGACCTGCGCGGACACGGTCACCGCCACCGCCGTCGCGGCCAACGCGTGCCCGGCTTGCGACCGGTCCGTGATCCTGCGCGCGGCTCCGCCGCCGGCCAGAGATATTCCGGTGCAGTCGGGCGCCATCGGTCTCGCTGGTAGCCCCCCCTTCAGCCAGACCAACGTCGTGCTCGCCAAGGGCGTCCCGGTTACGATCTCCCCGAGCGTGGGCAGCAACCTCGTGAAGTCCTACGTGCGCATCAACAGTCTGGCAGGGGACCTGGTTGCCGACGGCCTGGCCGACCCCCAGGCGGCCGGCTTCGCGGCGCTTCTGCTCGCCATGGACAACAACCGCGCCCTGCTCAGTTACGACGTGCTCGTGGTCCCCATCGACGGCACGAACGGCGGCACCGTCGCGGCCACGGCGCCGCAGCTCTTCCAAAGCCGGACCGCCGCCCAGATCAACGCCGACGTCTTCGCGCTGTCGGGCGGCGTGATCGTGGCCGGCCGCACGCTCTCGTCGAGCGGGGACGGGGTTCCCGACGCGCGCGTTATCCTGACTCGTCACGTACAGGAGGACGAACGACCTCATGTCATGAGCCCACTCGGCGGTTGACCACTGAAGTCTAGACTGGCAGGGTGATATTGGGGTTCGTTAATTGGAGTTCTGAAGTGTCGAAAATTATTTCGCGCATGTTCGGCCTACGACGCGATGGTCGGCGCGGTCGTTACGCCGACGACCTTTCTGCGGATCCAAAGCTCCGCATGCAAGAAACCACGAAGGATATGCAGCGTCTGCATACCAATCTGACCATTCAGGCCGCGAAGGTCGCTCAAGAGGTTCGAGCGTCCGAGTCTAGGCTAGCCATGCAGGTGAGCGACGTCGATCGACTTCGCTCTGCGA
>JADGRD010000381.1 GCA_017881285.1 Pseudomonadota bacterium
TTGCCATGGAGCTCAAGACGGCGGGCGACGCCTTGGGGGCCTGGCAGGTCTTCGAACCGCTCATCGCCGAGCATCCCGACTATGTCCCTGCGTACGCTCCCGCTGGCGAGGTCCTGCGCGAGCTGGGCCGCCGGCAGGAGGCCCGCGAGATCTGCGGCAAGGGGATCGAGGCGGCCAGCCGGCGGAGCGATGTCCACGCTCGCGACCATCTCGAAGGGGTCCTGGCTCTGCTCGACGACGACAGGTAACGCGTACCGTCTGAATCGGGTCTATAATCCCAGATTGGGATGAAGGGACGCGACAAGCCCACGGCGCAGCGAATCGCCAGCAAGTACGAGCTGCTCGAGCGCGCCGGCGAGGGAGGCATGGCGGTGGTGTGGAAGGGGCTGATGCACGGCGCGGCCGGATTCACGCGTCCCGTGGCCATGAAGCAGATCAAGCCGGAGCTGCGCCACGACGACCGCCAGGTGGCCATGTTCGTCGAGGAAGCCCGGCTGGGCTCGTGCCTGCTCCACCCGAACATCGCGCAGGTGCTCGATTTCGTCGACGACGAGCAGGGCGCCTACTGGCTGGTCACCGAATGGGTCGAGGGGCTGGACCTGGGTAGCTTGCTGCGCTACTACCGTTCCCGCCAGGAGCGTATCCCGTGGCCGCTGGCCGCACAGGTCGGCGTCGGGGCGCTGCGCGGCCTGACGGCGGCGCATGACCGGCACACCGCCGACGGTACGCCGGTGCCCATCGTTCATCGCGACGTGTCGCCGCAGAACCTCCTGCTCGGCATCGGCGGCGCGGTGAAGTTGTCGGACTTTGGTTTGGCGCGCGCTCGCGATCGCACGCATGTCCTGACCATTCCTGGCTTCATCAAGGGCAAGCTCGGCTATCTCGCTCCCGAGTTGGTCGGTGGGCTGCAGGCCAGCCCCCAGTCAGACATCTTCGCGCTCGGCTCCGTGCTCTGGGAGGCGCTGGCCGGGCATCCCTTGTTCACCGGGAAGAACGATCGCGATGTTCTCCGCGCCATCCATCGCGGTCAGGTGGCTCCGGTCAGCGAGGAGCGGCCCGGCCTGCCCAAGCTGCTCGTGTTCGCCCTCGGCCGCGCGCTGGGCCGCACGCCCGCCGAGCGCTATCCGACGGCGGCGGCCATGGCGCAGGACCTGGAAGGCGCGCTGGCCGGCGCCCTCATGTCGACGCTGGAGATTCAGTTGCGCCTGGGCCGGGCGGTCGGCGAGGCGCGGCGCTACCTTGCCCGCAGACCCCAACGTCCCGAGTCGCGCTCGACCCTGCGGATGCAAGTGCGCAAGTCGCGCCTCGATCTCACCCGGCGGCAGCGCGAATGATCGAGGTCACGGCTCCGGCCTGCGCGCGCCGCTACTTCACGTAGGCCGAAAGCGGAATTCCCAGCGTGCTGACGCCGGTGGTTCCCTTGGCCACCAGGCCGGCCATGATGTTCGCGCCCGTCTCCTGGAAGTGCGTGCTGTCGATGGTGCCGTCGGCCTTGACCAGGTAGAAGGTGCTGCCCGAGGTTTCGCAGGTGACGCTGGCCAGGTAGGCGATGACCATGGCGTTGAGGTCGACGACCGGCGTGTTGAGCGTGGGGCCAAGCTCCTTCATGGCCGTGGCGTAGGCGGCAAGGCCGTTGCGCACGCCGGTCTCGCCCGCGTTGCACGAGTGGCGCGGCGGCGGGGTCACGAAGATCGTGGTCGCGCTCTTGGCATTGGTCGCGTCGACGTACTTGGTCAGGTAGGTCTTGAAGTCGGTCTGCGGCTCCAGATAGTAGGGGATCGCCGTGGTCGAGCCGGACAGGGTGTAGGTCGCGGTGGTGTTGCCGTCGTTGGTGCCGAACTGGACCAGCAGGTAGTCGCCTGGTTTGATCACGGCGATGATGGCGTCGAGGTACCCGGCCTCGATGAAGTGGCGCGAGGTCATGCCGCCCACCGCCTTGTTCACGATCTTGGCGTTGGTGATGAAGTAGTCCTGCAGAAACTGGCCCCAGCCCGCCTGGTGGATCGAGCTCCCGGTGTAGGTCGAAACCGTCGAGTCGCCGGCGACGTACACGGTGACCGTGGTTGTTGTGGTGGTGTCGGCCCCTGGCGCGTCCGCTCCAGCGTCGCGCGTGTCGCGCGTGTCTTGCGCCAGTGTATCGGGCGCTCGGTCGGCCGCGGTGGCGTCCCGGGCGTCGACACTGGCGTCGGGGGCGCTGGTCGTGCTGCCGCCCGTGCCGCTGGTTCCACCCGACCCTCCGCCGGTCCCGGTGGGGCCGCTGGTGCCGCCCGTGCCGGTCGTCCCGCCCGTGCCCCGGTTGCCGCCCGCCGCGCCGGACCCGCCGGTGTTGCCACCGGTCCCAGAATTGCCGCCCGTCGGTAGGTCCCCGCCGGTCCCCGTCGCGCCTCCCGTGGATGGGGGGCCGCTCGTGCCGCCGCTGCTCGTCATGCCCCCGCTGGAGGTGGCACCCCCGGTCCCCGTCGCGCCGCCCGTTCCCGCCGCGGCCGTGCCACCGGTTCCGGAGGCGTCGGGATGGGTGATGGGCGCGGAGCCGCTGCTGGAACAACCGGCAAGCAACGCCGCGATCGCGAGAGCGTGTATCCTCATGATACCACTGCAGTGACACACGCAATGAAAACGGCTACCAGAAAAACGGAGGGCCAGCACGCGCGCCGGCAAGCACTTCTACAGCGACGTGCTGGTGGGCGCGTTGGTGGGCGCGGCCGTGGGCTTCGCGGTGCCCCGGTTGCACGGCGGCCCCCATGTCAAGCTATCGACGGCCGAATGGGTAGCCATCGGGACCGCGCCAGTCGTGGGCGTGGCCATCGCACAACTGCTGCCGGCCAAGGCCGACCTCACCGTCCCGTTGCAGGCGGTGGTGCTGCCTTGGGCGCCCCCCTCGGGCGGCGGTCTGATGCTGGTGCGGACTTTCTGAAAGAAGAGAGAGCACAGAGGATTCAGAGGTCGCAGAGCCCGTCCTCTGTGTCCTCTGCCAACTCCGTGCCCTCTGTGGTTGCAAAAACGGCCTTGGCCGCCGCCAGAGGGATCCCCCCGGCAGCAGCCAAGGCCGGTGATAATGGGTTGGTTACACCACGCCCTGATCGAGCATCGAATCGGCAACCTTGACGAAGCCGGCGATGTTCGCGCCCAGCACGTAATTGGTGGGCTGGCCGAAGTCCTTGGCGGTCTTGTAGGCCGCCGCGTGGATCGACTGCATGATGCCCTTCAAGCGAGCATCGACCTCTGCGCTTGTCCACGACAGACGCGCCGAGTTCTGGCTCATCTCGAGGCCCGAGGTGGCCACGCCGCCGGCATTGGCGGCCTTGCCGGGACCGTAGAGCACCTTGGCCTTGAGGAACTGCTCGATGGCCTCGGGGGTCGACGGCATGTTGGCGCCCTCGGAGATCACCTTGCAGCCGTTCTTGAGCAGGGTGGCAGCGTCGTCACTGTTGATCTCGTTCTGCGTGGCCGACGGGAAGGCGGCGTCGCACTTTACGCCCCAGGGGCGCTTGCCGGCCACGTACTCGCAGCCGAACTTCTTGGCGTACTCGGAAACACGGCCGCGTCGCACGTTCTTCAGCTCCAGCACGAACGCCAGCTTCTCCGGGCTGATGCCCTTGGGGTCGTGAATGAAGCCGTCCGAGTCGGACAGGGTTACCGGGATGGCGCCGAGCTGGTTCAGCTTCTCGATGGTGTACTGGGCCACGTTGCCCGAGCCCGAGACGGCGCAGATCTTGCCCTTGAAGTTTTCATTGCGGGTCTTGAGCATCTCCTCCGCGAAGTACACGCAGCCGTAGCCCGTGGCCTCGGGACGAATGAGCGAGCCGCCCCAGTTGAGCGCCTTGCCGGTCAGCACGCCGACGAACTCGTTGCGCAGGCGCTTGTACTGGCCGAACATGAAGCCGATCTCGCGGCCACCGGTGCCAATGTCGCCGGCCGGCACGTCGGTGTTCTCGCCGATGTGGCGAAACAACTCGGTCATGAAGCTCTGGCAGAAGCGCATCACCTCGTTGTCCGACTTGCCCTTGGGGTCGAAGTCAGAGCCGCCCTTGGCGCCGCCCATCGGCAACGTGGTGAGCGAGTTCTTGAGCACCTGCTCGAAGCCCAGGAACTTGAGGATGCCCAGGTTCACGCTCGGGTGGAGGCGCAGGCCGCCCTTGTACGGGCCGATGACGCTCGAGAACTGGACGCGGAAGCCGCGGTTGACCTGGATCTGGCCCTTGTCGTCCAGCCAGGGCACGCGGAACATGAGCTGACGCTCGGGCTCGACAAACCTCTCGAGGATCTTGTTCTGCTCGTATTTGGGGTTGCGATCCAGCGCGGGCTCGAGGGACTCGAGAACCTCGGTCACGGCCTGGTGGAATTCCGGCTGTCCGGGATCCCGCTTCTTCACGAGTTCGATCACATTCTGTGCGTACGACATGTTCCCTCCTGGGTTGCGGCCCGCGTGTGTCGAGCGGCAGCGTGTGCGGTGATGAATCCACGGTATGCATAGGGTAACTTCCGAGTAACCTGACGTTAAATAACGGTAAATTGCGTGTAACTTCCGTGTTTCCGGAATGACGCGATTGGACTTCGATGGTGGCAGGGGAATACTGGTAGAGTGGCCGCATGCCACTTCTCAACCTGTTCTCGTCGGCCAAGCAGCCCGACGAGCCCGCCCTGTCGCAGATGCTGCGGTCGTTTTCCAAGCTCCTGGCCACCGAGTTGAGCAAGCCGGAGCGCTACGTGATGGTCGGTTTGGCCCCGCGCATGGACATGAGTTTCGCGGGCAGCCGCGAGCCCGCGTGCTACGCCGAGCTCAAGAACGTCGGCCGCC
>JADGRD010000025.1 GCA_017881285.1 Pseudomonadota bacterium
ACCAGGCCGGCCGTGCGCAGGACGCGGAAACACGCGGCCGCGGTCCGGCGGTGCCGGCCCTTGAGCACGTCGCTGTCGTGGCACGCATCGATCAGCTCGAGCAGCTTGCGGTAGCCACCGCCGCGGTTGGCATCGCCGGTCTCGCCCTGCAACAAACTGAGCAGCAGTCCGTGGCTGACGGCGAAGCGCGATTCCAGCGCCTCGGGCGTGCCGCTGGTCAGGCGCTCGAAGGTGCCGCGGTCGAAGTGCACGTAGCCCTTCTGCGGCGGCTTCTGCATGTGTACTTTCTTGCCGCCGGCGGCCTTGGCCCGCAGGCGCAGGTTCTCGACGATGTGGGCGGGCGCTTGCGCCACCACCCAGCCGCGCTCGTCGAAGCCCTTGCGCCCGGCGCGGCCGGCGATCTGCTTGAATTCGCGCACGCCGAGGATGCCGTCCTTCTGGCCGTCGTACTTGCAAAGCTGGGTGAAGAGCACGGTGCGAATGGGAATGTTCACGCCCACGCCCAGGGTGTCGGTGCCGCTGATGACTTTGAGCAACCCCTGTTGGCTCAGACGTTCGACGACACGGCGGTAGCGCGGCAGCAGCCCGGCGTGGTGCAGGCCGATCCCGTGGCGCAGGAAGCGCTGCAATTCCTTGCCGTAGGGACTGCCCCAGCTCTCGTCCGCGAGCGCGTGCTTGATGGCCTCCTTTTCCGCCTTGCCGATGACCTCGACCGACATGAGGTTCTGCACTTCCTCGGCGGCGGTCCGCTGGGTGAAGTTCACCAGATAGATGGGCGCGCGATCTTGCCGGATGAGGTCGGCGATGGTTTCGTGCAGCGGGATCTCGCGGTACTCGAATTCCAGCGGCACGGGCCGGATCGCGCCGCGCACGCTGGCGACCTCGCGGCCGGTGAAGTCGGCCAGCGTGCGTTCGATGGCGCTGGTGTCGCCGAGGGTGGCGGACATCAGCAAGAAAGTGGCGTGCTCGAGCAGGCACAGCGGGATCTGCCAGGCGATGCCGCGCTCGCGGTCGCCGTAGTAGTGGAACTCGTCCATGACCACGCAGTCGGCCGGCACGCTCCTACGGCGCAAGGCCATGTTGGACAGGATCTCGGCCGTGCCGACCAGAATGGGGGCGCTGCTGTTCACCGAGGCGTCGCCGGTGACCAGTCCGACGTGCTCGGGACCGAAGCAGTTGCACAGGTCGAAGAACTTCTCGTTGACCAGGGCCTTGACCGGGCAGCTATAGAACCCGGTCTTGCCCTCGCACAGGGCCTTGTAGAGCAGCGCGATCGCGACCAGCGACTTGCCCGACCCCGTCGGCGTGGCCAGGACGACGTGCTTGCCGGCGAGGATCTCGAAGAGCGCCTCCTCCTGCGCCGGATAGAGCGAGAGGCCGAGACCAGAGACGTAGTCGAGAAAGCGCTCGAGGATCTGTTCGCCGTTCGCGGGTTGGGCCGGCGGCGCGAGCGGCCTTTCGCTCGAAGCGGTCATGTTGGCCAATTACCGGCCTTCCGACCGGCGCTCGGGCCGCAAGCGAAACGACATCCGCAGGCGGACTTCGCGATCGTAGCGCAGCTCCAGCGCCGCGGGCGCGAAGCCCTGCTTGCGCACCTCGATGGTGTGCTGGCGATGGTCGCGCCTGATCTCGACCACGGCCGGCGTGACCCCGAGCAGCTTGAGCCCGTCGACGAAAACGTCGGCCCCCTGCGGCTCGGAGGTGACGTCGATGAAGGCCGGCCGGAAGTACACCGCCGCCACGGGCAGCGGCATGACGTAGATGTGGATCGAGAAGAGCGTGCTGGCCACCAGCGCGAGCAGGATGAGCAGCGCCCAGCCGAGGTTGTGCCGCGACTGGGGCATGCGCCGCATGGCGGGCGAGGTGGGCATGCCTCTCGGCGACGTCGGAAAGGCCGGCGGGCGTGGCGGGTTCCAGGTGCTGGCGGGCTGGCCAGCCGGCCTGGCCGGCGGTGTCACGCCAGGCGTGGGCAGGGTGAGGGCGGACGCCGCGGGTTGGTTGGGCGTCGCGGGCGGCAGAAAGGGCACGCCGGCCGGCCGGGGAACCGTTGGCGCGGCCGCTGGCCGAGGAACCGCCGGCGGGGCCGGCGGCAGGGGGACCGCCGACGTGGGCGGCAGGTGCAAGGGCGAATCCGGAACCGTGACGTCCTCCCACATGCTCGGCAGCAGACTGATGAACTTGGACGGCAGCTTGTGCTCGGTGTGGGTGCCCGGCGGCAGCAGCGCCGCGAGCAGGCTCTTGAGCTCGGCCGCCTCGCCGCTGCGCGGCCGCTTCACGCTTTCCAGCGCCTCACGGCAGTAGTCGACGAACTTGCGCGCGTCGGCGAAGCGGTCGCGCGGATCGGGCGCCAGCGCGCCCACCAGCAGTCGCTCGATGGCGGGCGGAATGTCGGGCCGGTAGCGCAGGGGCGAAGCCACGATGCCCGACGCCGCCTTCAGGTAGTCGTCGGGCGTGCCGGCGAGCGTGCGCAGAGGGCTGCCGGTGAAGAGCTCGAAGGCCACCGCGCCCAGTGAAAAGATGTCGCTGCGCCGGTCGGTGGGCGCGCCGCGCGCCTGCTCCGGCGAGATGTAGCCGAGCTCGCCCTTGAGCGAGGTCACGACCGAGCTGTCGGACTTGCGCTTGGCCACGCCGAAGTCGGACAGCTTGACCTCGCCGGCGTAGGACAGAAGCAGGTTCCCCGGCGAGATGTCGCGGTGGACGAGGCCCAAGGGTTGGCCGTCGCCGCCGCGCACCTCGTGCGCGAAGTGCACGCCCTCGGCTGCCTCGCCCATGATGTAGAGGCCAACGGCGTCGTCGATGCGCGGGTTGCCGCCCGCGCGCTGGCTGTGGGTGTACCACTCGAGCAGGGCGCCCAGGTCGCGGCCGTCTACATACTCGAGGACGATGAAGTACTCGCCCTCGGCGGAGATGCCCAGGTCGTGGATCTGAACGATGTTCTTGTGCGACAGCGAGGCGTGGATGCGTGCTTCGAGCTGCAACATCTGCATGAAACGCACGTCTTCTGCCAGGCGGGGCAGGACGCGCTTGATGACGACTAGCTTCTCGAAGCCTTCCTCGCCGCGCGCGCGGCCGAGGTAAAGCTCGGCCATGGCGCCGACGGCGAAACGCTCGAAGAGCTCGTAGTGTCCCAGCCGGCCGTGCGGGAACAGCGGCACGGGGGTCCCCATGGCGGGCGTTGGCCCGGTCATTGACTGCTCGCTTGTCCGACCACCTTGGCGGTCATGGTGAAACTGAAACCTGATAACTTGCGGCCAATGGCGCCTGATTTCAATAGCCTTGGCCGCGTGATTCTAGCGGCCATCGACGACCACGTTGTGCCAGGGGTGGTCATGGGCGTGGGCCAGGCCGGGCGCGCCAGCTTGCTCGCCGCCTACGGGCAGCGCCAGGTCGAGCCGGAGCCTCTGCCCGCGACCGTCGAAACCGTCTACGACCTTGCCTCGCTCACCAAGGCGGTTGTCACCAGCCTGCTCGTCATGAGAGGCGTGGAAGAAGGTTGTCTGCATTTGGACCGGCCGCTGGGTGACCACCTTTCGATGCTCGCGGACCGGCCCGAGGTGACACTCCGTCGTGTGCTGGCGCACGCGGGTGGCTTTCCAGCACACCGAAAATTCTACGAGAGATTGCTTGCCCAAGGCGGTCCGCAGCCCAGCTTTCGCGCCGCCATCGTCGTGGAGGCCGGGCGCGAGCCTCTGGTCTATGAACCCGGGGGCCAGTCGCTCTATTCCGACCTCGGTTTCATTCTGCTCGGCGCGCTGGTCGAACAAGCCATGTCGGCCCGGCTCGACATCCTGGCGGAACGCTTGTTGTTTCGACCGCTCGGGCTGTCCCGCCTCGGCTTCGTGGACCTGCTCGCCGGGCCGGGCTGGATGAGGTCCGCCGGCCTCGACATCGCGCCGACCGAGCGCTGTCCGGTGCGCGGCCGTATGGTCGAGGGCGAGGTACACGACCTCAACGCGTACGCCATGGGCGGCATCGCGGGCCATGCCGGGCTATTCGGCAGTATCGGCGATCTTCTGCAGCTGGCCTTCGCTCTATGTGCCGCCTATCACGGCCGGGGCATGGCGGGCTCTGCCCCCCTGGTAAATCCCGAGGTGTTGCGCCAGTTCTGGCAGCCGGCCGGGATCCCCGGCTCGACCTGGCGGCTGGGCTGGGACGGGCCGGCCGCCCAGGGCTCGCTCGCCGGTTCGCTCCTTTCCCGCCGCGCGGTCGGGCACCTGTCCTTCACCGGTTGCTCGCTGTGGATCGATCCCGAACCGGAAGCTTGCGTGATCGTGCTTACCAACCGCATCCATCCCGAGGTGCGCGACGATCCGCGCTTTCGCGCCCTTCGCCCGCGCGTCAACGACGAGGCTTTGCGCGCCATCGGCTACCAGGCGAGGTAGATTCAAGCTCAATTACCTGTAGGAGAAAATGAAGATCGCACTCGGACAGATCGACCCCACCATCGGCGATTTCGCGGGGAACTTGCGCCTCATCGACCAGGCCGCGGCGCGCGCGCGCGCCGCCGGGGCAACGCTGCTGGTCCTGCCCGAGCTCGCCTTGTGCGGCTATCCGCCGCGCGACCTGCTTGAACGAGACGCGTTTCTCGCCGCGAGCACGGCCGCGCTGGCCAGGCTGGCCGCGCGCGTGCGCGGCGAGCTGGCGGTGCTGGTCGGCTTTCCCGAGGTGCTCCCCGAAGCTGCGGGCGGCCACCGCGTCGCCAATGCGGCGGCGCTCATCGACGACGGGAAGGTGGCGGCGATCCGGCGCAAGTCGCTCTTGCCCACCTACGACGTCTTCGACGAGTGGCGCTACTTCGAGCCCGCGCACACGGTCGCGCCCGTGCCGTTCCGCGGCCTCAACCTGGGTGTCTCGATCTGCGAGGACATCTGGAACGACGGCGATTTCTGGCCGCGGCGGCTGTATCGCGAGGATCCCATCGAGAAGCTGGTCGCGGCCGGCGCCGATCTGATCATCAACATCGCGGCCTCGCCCTACACCATTGAAAAACGGCGCTTGCGGCCGCGCATGCTGGCGTCGGTGGCGCGGCACTGGCAACGACTGCTGGTCTTCGTCAACCAGGTCGGCGGTCAAGACGATCTGGTGTTCGACGGATCGAGCCTGGCGTTCGACGCCGGCGGCGCGCTCATCGCGCGTGCCGCCGAGCACGCGCCCGATCTCATCGTGGTCGACGTCGAAGCCGGCCGGGGCGAGGTGCGGCACTTCGTCGAGTCGGACGCGCGTTCGGCGCTCGATGCGCTGGTGCTGGGCACGCGCGACTATGCTCGCCGCTGCGGGTTTTCCGGCGCGCTTGTCGGGGTGTCGGGCGGCATCGACTCGGCGGTGGTGGCGTGCATCGCCAGCCGCGCGCTCGGTCCGGCCCATGTGCTGGGCGTCGCCATGCCCTCGCGCTACTCGTCGGATCACTCGCGCCGCGACGCCGCGGATCTGGCGAAGAACCTCGGCATCGAGTTCCGCGAGATCCCGATCGAACCGATGTTCGCGGCCTTTCTGACTTCTCTGATGCCGGCCTTCACGGGCCTTGCGTCCGACGTGACCGAGGAGAACCTGCAAGCGCGTATCCGTGGCAACCTGCTCATGGCCTTGTCGAACAAGTTCGGCAAGCTCTTGCTCTCCACCGGCAACAAGAGCGAGATCGCCACCGGCTATTGCACGCTCTACGGCGACACCAACGGCGGCCTCGCCGTCATCTCCGACGTGCCCAAGACCTTCGTGTATCAAATCGCGCACGAGATCAACGCGGATCGGGCGGTCATCCCCGAATCGACGCTGACCAAGCCGCCGTCGGCCGAGCTGCGCCCCGACCAGGTCGACCAGGACAGCCTGCCGCCGTACGAGGTGCTCGACGCGATCCTGGCCGCGCACGTCGAGGACGGACTCGATAGGCAAGCGCTGGTGGCGAAGGGCTTCGAGCGCAAGGTGGTCGACAAGGTCCTGCGCCTGGTGCGCACCTCCGAATACAAGCGCCGCCAGCTACCGCCCGGCCTCAAGATCACCGGCAAAGCCTTCGGCACCGGCCGCCGTTACCCCGTGGCGCAAGCCTTCCGGGGGTAGCGCCGTGCCCCTCACCGCCGCGCCTCCGGCGCGGCTGCCTCTCCCCGCTGCGCGGGGCGAGGCAATTAGTCAAGCAGCGGGCGCAGCTCGGCCTTCACCGCGGCGGCGCCGCCTTCCGCGACGTTGATCTCGGTGAAATACGAGTAGTAGCCGGGGTGGCGGATCTCGACGCGGTAAAAACCGGGGCGGAGGCTCTTGGCGCTCTTCTTCAGCTCGCCGGCGCGGCCGACCACGGCGTCGTCGAGCAGGACCGCGGCCTCGGGCACGTTGCAGTCGATGGTGAGGGTGCCCGCTTCCTCGGGCTTCATGGTGGCGCACCCGATACAGAAGCCAACGACGGCGACAAATAGCGATAGGGCTTTCATCATTTCACCGCTTCTCTTCGGGCGAGGGTAATGGCGTGTCCGGCCCTTGCACCTTCACGGCGACCACGTCGCTGGCGGGGCGCGTGGGCACGAGGAGGAGTTTTCCGCCCAGCTCACGTCCGAGCGCTTGCAAGAGCATGGGACCGCCGATGCGGGTGTACACGCGGATCTCCGCCTGGTTGGCCGTGACTTGCCGCACTTCGCTGGCGGTCACGGAACCCAGGCGCTTGAGGGCCTGCAACACGACGGGAATGACACCCACGTCCGCGATGTCGAGTTGCAACGTCACGAAAGGCGCGCTCGTCACCGGCGTGCGCAGGCTGGCGGCCACCCCGCGGGCGACCGTGGTCGCGGCGCGCTCGAGGCAAGCGTTGCGCGCCGCCGTCTCGTCCGCGCCAAAGCCATACTCCTCGTCGGCGCGAGCCACGGCCGGGCCCTGCGCCGCTTGCGCGCCGGCGCCGAAGAGACGCCAGGTGAGGCTGCACTTGACCGGGACGCGCAAGGTGCCGCGCACCCTCTCCTCACCCGCGCTCTTGGCCACCACGAAGAGCGCGAAGGCGTTTTGCCGGGCCGCACTCGCCAGAAACTGGGCCTCGCTGCCGGCCGGATCGAGCTGCGCGCGCACGCCCTCGGGGCCCAGCGCCGCAGCCACCAGCCCGCCCACCGGCGCGACGCCGGCGACGAAGAGCACTCTCGCCACCGGCTTGACGGCGGCGGTCTGCGCTTGCGCGGAGGCGGCGCCCCGGATGCGATCGAGCTCGCGTCGTAGCAGGACCGCATCGACGTCGATCTCGACCATCACCTTCAAAACGCCGCCCTCGGTCTGCTGATCGATGAGGCGGTAGCTACGCACGAACTTCTGCGCATTATTCGCCAGTGAGGCCTTGAGCTGGGCCACGCCCGGCGGCGCGGGCGATGGCATCGGCTCGCCCTGCTTGAGGAGCTCGGCGAAGGCTTGCTCGGCCGCCTGGCGAAAGGCGTCGGCCAAGGCGCGCTTCTTGGCGTTCACGACATTGCCGGCGACGATGGGGGTCTCGGCGCGCACCACGTTCTGCTTCGGCTCCTCCGCTTGCGCGGCGGCGCGGGTGGCGAACAGCAGGCAAAGGCCCGCGGCGAGAATCCCCAACTTGGTCATGGCTGCGGCTTCTCAAGGTAGATCACAACCGCCGCTCCGGCGAGAGAATCGACCAGCTTGCCATGTTGGTCGGCCAGCACGAGCCGGCCCTCGCCGTCGCGCCGGACCGGCACCGCGTCCTGGGGGCAGTCGGCGGCCGGACGGTAGGTCGCGACGCCGAGCGTGGCTGTCTTGCCGCCCGCGGTAACGACCGGCGCGAGCGCCAGAGGCATGCTCGCGACCCGCAGCGAAGTCGCGGCCGGCTTGGCGGACACCAGGTCGGAGAAGCGGATGAGCAGCCAGAGGACGACCCCGCCGTTCGACTGGTACTCGATACGAGAGATGCTCGCCCGCGCCAGCGCGGCCTGGTCGTCGAGCTTTTTCCCCTGCCCCATCTCGTGCAAAGCCGCACGCAGCTTTTCCTCCGCCGCCGCACGCGCGCGACGTTCCGCCCCAGGCCGGGCCGCGTTCGGTCCGGGCATGCGGATGTCGGCCGCCGCGCCGGCCTGGGCCGTGATGGTTCCCGCGCTCCAGTCGATCTCGGCCTCGGCGAGGGGTCGCCGGAACGACGCGGGCTCCTTCGCCTGCGCGGTCACCGCGAAGAGAAGCAGGGCGAGCGGCAGCGCCCGGACTACTCCCCGGCGATAATCGCCAGCGGCCTGGGTGAGATGTCGTGGACCAAGCAACGGATCGCGAGGCGGCAAAAAAACTTTCTTGAGCAAGGCTCCAGTCTACCCCATCGCGTTCTCGTGGGATCGTCGAGGTACCTGTGCTTCGCTCGCCTGCTCATTCACGGAACCACGCGGCTGGCGGCAAAGCCGCTATCGCTGGCAAGGTCGGGACCGTCCAGGCAAGTTCTAGCCGAGTCCTGTTCTTGGCTGTACGACCAAAAAACCTGGTAGCTGCCCATCGGGGTCGAGAGCTTTTCGACCATCCCGTGGTGGATGAGCACCGGCGGGGTCGTCTGGAGCACGTGATCGAATACCTGGCGTTGGAAAGCATGGCATTCGCCTTCGAGGCTGGCTGAGCAGGCCAGCTGCACGGTGGCGATTACGCCGAACAGCTCCGTCTGCGTCGTTGCGGAGACATCGCCAAGCTTCTGGCCCTCGAACGCGATCCAGAGGATCTGCCCACCCTGCCGGTCGCGGATCTCGATGCTTCGACTGCTGTAACTTCCACAGACCGGGCACACGGGAAGCCACTGGTCGGAAAATGCAACCCACACCGAGTTGCCGTCCGCCACCGGCGGCGGGGCCACGGCAACCGACATGCCCGTGAGATCCCAGCGCACCACCCCGAAGCCCGCGAACACCAGCTCAGGTCCAGCAGACGTCATGGCGACCATCGCCTGCCCGCTACAGGTCGTACCGCTGGAGGTCGTCGAACAATCCGCTCCCGCGTCGTCGCGCGGCGCGACCGTGCTCGCGTCGGCACCTGCCGCGACGAAGGTCCAGGGCATCGTGCGCCGGGGGGTGCTCCAAGTCGTGGTGGGCGCGTCGGGGTCCGCGGGACAGGTTCCGGTCGCTCCGCCGGTCGCCATCTCATTCGGCGCCAGGACGTCGGGAGTGCTCCCCGCATCGGGCAAGGTTCCACAGGAACCGCAAAGGGCGCCGTCCTTGCTTGAGCAACCAAGCATCGTGACCATCCCGACAGCCAGAACGAGGTTCAGGATTGAGCATGTGCAACGTCGTTTCATGCCTGGTTCCCTCAGCAAGACATATGCCGCCATCCTTACGATGCGATCGTGCCCCGAACACCGCGATTTCGGTCGGAGATCCGCTTGATCTTCACGCCGTTCGAGGTCGAGCGGCGGAGGCGTGTTGCCAAACCATGATCGCAAAGTCGCGGATCGGACGTCGCCGACGCCCGTGGGTTATCACGCCTCGATGCGACAAACTACTCCCATTCGATGGTCGCCGGTGGTTTGGACGAGATGTCGTAGACCACGCGATTGATCCCGCGCACCTCGTTGACGATGCGCGAAGAGATAGTGGCCAGGAGATCGTGGGGTAGCGGCACCCAGTCCGCGGTCATGCCGTCGCGCGAGTGCACGGCGCGGATGGCGAGGACGTTGGCGTACGTGCGCTCGTCGCCCATCACGCCAACGCTGCGCACGGGCAGAAGCACGCCGAAGGACTGCCAGATGCTCTCGTAGAGCCCGGCGGCGCGGATCTCTTCGTCGATGATGACGTCGGCCGCGCGCAGGAGATCGCAGGCCGCCTTGCTCACCGGGCCGAGCACGCGCACCGCCAGCCCCGGTCCGGGGAACGGCTGCCGCCAGAGCATCTCGTGGGGCAAGCCGCACTCGGCGCCCAGCTTGCGTACCTCGTCCTTGAACAGCTCGCGCAACGGCTCGATGAGCTTGAGCTTCATCTTGTCGGGCAAGCCACCCACGTTGTGGTGCGATTTGATGGTGGCCGAGGGCCCCTTGTGCGAAACGGATTCGATGACATCGGGATAGAGCGTGCCTTGCACCAGGTAGTCCGCGCCGCCCAGCTTGCGCGCCTCCTCCTCGAACACCTCGATGAACTCGCGGCCGATGATCTTGCGCTTCCGCTCCGGCTCGTCGACCCCAGAGAGCTTCGACAGGAACCGCTCGGCGGCGTCGACCACGACGAGGTTCATCTTGAAGGCGCCGCGGAAAAGCGCCTCGACCTGGACCGCCTCGCGCGCGCGCAGCAGGCCGTTGTCCACAAAGATGCAGGTCAGGCGGTCGCCCACCGCACGGTGGACCAGCGAGGCCGCCACCGAGGAATCAACGCCGCCGGAGAGCCCGCAGATCACGCGCCCCGCGGGCGCCTGCCGCTTCACCGTGGCCACCGCCTCCTCGACGAAGTTGGCCATGGTCCAGGACGGCTGGCACTTGCAGATGCGGAAGACAAAGTTGCCCAGGACCTCCATCCCGCGCGGCGTGTGCGCGACCTCGGGGTGAAACTGCACGCCCCAGAACTTGCGCCCGACGGCCTCGATCGCCGCGAAGGGACAGTTCGGGCTGGTGCCGACGCAGGCAAAGCCGTCGGGCAGCGTCTCGACGCGATCACCGTGGCTCATCCACACGGCGAGATCCTCGCCGGTGGCGAAGCCATGGAACAGCTCGGACGCCGTTTCCAGGCGCAGGGTCGCGCGTCCGTACTCGCGATGGGTGGCCGATACCACCTTGCCGCCGAGGAGAAGGCTGGTGAGTTGCACGCCGTAGCAGATCCCCAGGATGGGGACCCCCAGCGCGAACAGCTCGGGCGTGATGCGCGGCGCGCCCTCGTCGTACACCGAGGACGGCCCACCCGAGAGGACGATGCCGGCCGGCTGCATGGCGCGGATGCGTTCGAGTGGCAGGTCGAAGGGATGGATCTCGGAATACACGTTGAGCTCGCGTACCCGGCGCGCGATGAGCTGCGTGTATTGCGATCCGAAGTCGAGAATGAGGATGACTTGCTTGGCTAGCATGGTGGCCTAGCCCTACTGCTCGACTCGATAGTTGGGGGCTTCCTTGGTGATGATGACGTCGTGCACGTGCGATTCCTTCAGACCCGACGAGGTGATCTTGATGAAGCGGGTCTTGGTGCGCATCTCGTCGAGGGTCTTGCAGCCACAGTAGCCCATGCCCGAGCGCAGACCGCCGATGAGCTGGTAGATCGACTGGGACAGGCTGCCGCGGTAGGGGACGCGGCCCTCGATGCCCTCGGGCACCAGCTTGGACTCGGTGGATACCTCCGACTGGAAATAGCGATCTCGGCTCCCCTCGCGCATGGCGGCGACGGAACCCATGCCGCGGTAGAGTTTGTAGCTGCGCCCTTGATAAAGGATGATCTCGCCCGGCGCTTCGTCGGTGCCGGCGAAGAGACCACCAATCATCACGGTGTGGGCCCCGGCCGCGATGGCCTTGACCATGTCGCCGGAGTACTTGATGCCGCCGTCTGAAACAACGCGCACCTCGGTCTTGGCCAGGGCCTTCGCGCAGTCGGACACCGCGGTGACTTGCGGCACGCCGATGCCGGCCACCACACGCGTGGTGCAGATCGAGCCCGGCCCCATGCCGACCTTGACCGCGTCCGCGCCGGCCTTGGCCAGGGCCAGCGCGCCCTCGGAGGTCGCCACGTTACCCGCGACGATCTGCGCCTTGGGGAAGGTCCTGCGGATCTCGGCCACGGCATCCACCACCGCTCTCGAATGCCCGTGCGCGGTATCGACGCAGATGGCGTCGGTCCCGGCGTGGATCAGGGCCGCCACGCGCGCCATCATGTCGGCGCTGGTGCTCACGGCCGCGCCCACGCGCAAGCGGCCCATTTCGTCCTTGGCCGCATTCGGGTGCTGCTGCGCCTTCTCGATGTCCTTGATGGTGATGAGCCCGCGCAGCTTGCCGGCGTTGTCGATGACCAGCAGCTTCTCGATGCGGTTCTTGTGCAAAAGCTCCTTGCTGCCTTCCAGGCTCATGCCTTCGTGCGCGGTGATGAGGTTCGTCGTCATCACGTCGCGCACCGACTGATCCAGGTTGCGCTCGAAACGCACGTCGCGGTTGGTGAGGATGCCGACCGGCTTGCCGTCGCGGCCGACCACGGGCAGGCCCGAGATGTCGTGCCGGCGCATGAGCTCGAGCGCGGCGAACAGCTTCTGGTCCGGATCGATGGTCACGGGATCGATGACCACGCCGGTCTCGGCCTTCTTCACCTTGGTGACCTCGAGCGCCTGCTGGTCGATGGTCATGTTCTTGTGGATGACGCCCAGGCCGCCCTCGCGCGCCATGCAGATAGCCGTGGGCGCCTCGGTCACCGTGTCCATGGCCGACGACAGGATCGGGATGGCCAGCGTGATGCTCGCCGTCAAGTGCGAGCGGACATCGACATCCTTGGGGACGACCTCGCTCTCCGCCGGCACGAGCAAGACATCGTCGAACGTCAGGGCTTCACGGAGGGGAGTATCAAGCAGCATCTCGGGAGACTATACATTTGAGGGTCGCTGTTCAAGAGGTTCCCGCGGGTTGCGGAGGCTGTCAGTAAACGCAAGCCTGGTTGCGTTTGCTTCATCCCCTCGCCTGCTGAGTATCCCGTTGACTTCCGAATGTCCATTCGTCACACTGAATCAGCATTCGGTATCAGATAACCACGATTCAGGAAAACGAACATGAAGGCTGGTGAGCGACGGCAACGTACCATGGCGCATGCGCGCCTCGATATCCTGGAGGCGGCAACCCGCGCCTTCTCCCGCACCGGGCTGCACGGCACCACCATGCAGGACATCGCGCGCGAGGCGGGCTACACGGCGGCATCGCTTTACACCTACTTCAAGAGCAAGCAGGAAATCGTCGATGCCATGTCGAACCAGCTCACCGATGAGTACATCCAGGTCTTCGAACAACCGGTGCCCGGCGGGCTCAGCTTTCGCCAGCGCTTCGAGCTGGTGCTCCAGCGCCACATGGAGCTGGTCGAGAAACGCCGCGACACCTTCATCACCTTCCTCGGCGAGGAGGCGGGCAGCGACTTGTACGATCCGGACGGCCATGGCCCGAGCTTCCACACCAACTTCGAGCGGCGCATCGATTGCCTGGCGGAATGGCTGCAGCGCAACGCCAAGGGCGATGACCTGGGCGGCAACGACCCGAAGCTCGTGGCGCGCATGCTCTTCGGCATGGCGTTCGGTCTGCTCCACGAGTGGCGCGGCAACGTCCAGCCCGGCAGCTTCGTCGACTACGCGCCCATCATCACCGAGTTCTTCTTCCACGGCGTAAGCAGCAAGCCCAAGACCGGAGCACGCAAGAAATGAAAAAGGCTGGACTGGCTCTTGTCTGCATCGCGACCCTGGCGCCGCTCGCGGCGCGCGCGGAAAGCCTGACCCTCGACCAGTGCGTGACCGCAGCACTGAAGAACAGCCCCGACACGGCCGTCGCCAACCTGGAGATCGAGGCGGCACAGGCCAAGAAAGACAGCGCGCGCGGTGGCTACAGCCCCCGACTCAGACTGGATGCAGGCATTCAGCGTTGGGACACGACCTTCTCGGCGCCACTTTTCGGGATGCTCCCGGCGTACTGCACCACCTGTGCCTGGGATCCCGTGACCGATGCGAACGGGAACGCCTTGCCGCAGTTGGATACCAACGGCAAAGCTATCACACGGGCCGACGGCAGCACCGTGTATCGCCTCAAGATCCAAGAGGACTACCTCACCTTCCGTCCCCAAATCACGTGGTCGGCGGGCGTGACCCTCGCCCAGCCGCTCGGGGCCTTGTGGACGGTCTACGAGGCGAACCAGCTCGCGAAACTGGGCATCGACGTTGCGGAGATCAAGCGCAAAGCCACCACGCGCGACGTGGCCTATCAGGTCACCGAGGCGTACTACCGCGTGCTGCAAGCCAAGCGCATGGCGGACGTGGCGGAAAGGTCGGTTGAGCAGGTCGCCACGCAAGTCAAACGGGCACGCACGTTTTTCGAGCACGGCGCGGTCGCACGCAACGATGTTCTGCGCGCCGAACTGGGGCTGGCGGCGGCCCAGCAGCGGCTGATTGCCGCCAAGGGCGGCGTGACCCTGGCAACCGGTCGGCTGGCCACGCTCATGGGCCGCTCGCCCGGTAGCCCGATCGATCCGGTCGACATCGCCGGGCCGCCCGAAGCCCAGGCCCCCATCGCGGCCAATCAGGCCGAGGAGCAGGCCGTAAGCTCGCGCATCGAGCTGAGAGAGCTGGCCACAACCATCAACCTGGCCGAGGGTGGCGTGAGTCTGTCCAAGTCGAAAATGGTTCCGCAGGTGAACGCGGTCGCCAACTACACGCGCGCTACTTCATCGCTGCTGGGCCTGCCCAAGTCCTGGTTCATCGGTCTGACCGCCTCGTGGGACATCTGGGAAGGCGGCAGTACCTACTACGGCATCGAGGAATCCAAGGTGCGCCTGGCCCAGGCGATCGCGGCCAAGCGCAAGGTCGAGGACATGATCCGCCTCGATGCCCGCAGCGCCCATGTTGGGGTCACCACCGCCATGGAGGCGCTCGAAGTCGCCTCCAGCGCCGTGGTCTCCGCGGAAGAGAACTTCCGCATGGAGCAGAAGCGCTACGAGAGCGCCAGCAACACCTCGTTCGACGTGCTCGACGCCGAGACCCAGCTCACCACCGCGCGCGGCCAACACCAGGCCGCCATCTACGAGGTTCTCATCGCCCGCTCCAATCTCGCCCGTGCCATGGGTGAGGTTCACCCCGCCGCAAAGGCCGCACCATGACCGCCACCATC
>JADGRD010000382.1 GCA_017881285.1 Pseudomonadota bacterium
GGCGGCGCCCCTGCTGCTGAACGGCAAACCGTTCGACGGACGCCGCAACCTTGGAAGGTGCCGCTGCTGGCAAGCAGACGCGTTTGCCCTTGCAGTGGACTCACTTCCCGTCAGACACGGGCTCGAACAGCACGCTTTGTTCCCCGTCCCTTAGCTCCAGCGTCACATTCCCGTCCGGCCCTTTGAGTACGAACTCCATGCCGAGCCATGCCGCAGACGTGGTCACCAGCTTCTCCAGGCCAGCCTTCTCCATCTTCCTACCGAGACTGCTCGTCCATTCGCCCACGTCGAGCACGGCACCCTGCTTGGCATCGACGAGGATCCGGATGGTTCCATAGAGCGGGTTCTTGTAGGTACCGACGAACCGATCGATGAAGGATCTATCGGGCGCCAAATCGATCTTGGCGCTCTCCTTCTTTCGCCACGCTTCCATCTCATTTAGCTCAATCTCGAGATCTTCGCGCGCCTCATCGCGGCCATCGAAGAGGAGCTCGAGGAGCTTCCGCCGAAATTGGACGTAGACGAGCGGATTTTGGGGGCCCACGTTGGTGAGCATGACCGCGGCGATGCCTTGGTCAGGCAGGAAGAACATATAGGACGTGTATCCAGGAAGCATTCCGCCGTGCCCGTACACGCGCACATCCCTGTACCTCTCCACGTCGAGCGCCAAACCATAGCTACGCTTCTCCGTTGCGCGCGCTTGCGGCTCGCGCCGTGCAAGGAGGTTCGGTTCCGAGACCACCTGTGTGCCATCGGGCGTCCTTCCCCTGGCCAACTCCATGAGGAGAACCTGGGAGAAATCGTGCACCGTGGACCACGCGCCGCCACCGGGGTTCATCGCGGCAACCCCTGCGGCCGTATCGGTCGGAGCAAGCTCCACCTCGAACCTCGTGTTGCGATTGTGCGGCGACGCGTGGTCGGAACGCGCGACGACCTTCGGGTCGAACGTGGTGTACCTCATCCCGAGCGGTCCGAAGACCTTCGCCTGCATTGCTTCCTCGTACGCAACGGCCACCGGCTGCTTTGGATTCGCGGCGTGCGCAGCCACGTAACCGGCCGCGGCAATCATGGCATTGGAGTATTGGAATGTTTCGCCATACCCCGTCGAGGGCTTGAGCTCCTTCATCCGTTCGAGCATCTTTTCGGCGGATACCCACTCGAAGACGATACCCAAATTGTTGTAAGGAATGCCCGTGCACGCACAGAGAATGTTGCGCATGGTGAGCTTCTTCGTGAGCTCCGCATAGCCGAGAGCAAAGCTCGGCAGGATCGTCGTGACGTTCGTGTCCCAGGTGAACTTCCTCTCATCCACGAGCGCGGCCATCATCAACGAGGTGAGGGGTTTCGTCATGGATGCGATTCGGAACATGGTATTCGGAGTGACCGGGTCTTTCTTCCCAAGCTCCTTCACCCCAAAGCCCTTTTCCAGGACCACCCTGCCCCCTTGCACGACTGCTACAGCGAGGCCTGGAATCTGCGAGATTTGTCGGCTCTGTTCAATGAACGCCTCGAATTTGCCGAGCCTCTCCGCATCGAGCACATGCGCGCTCTTGCCCGCGAACGACTCCTCGATGACACCTTGGGCGCGGAAGCTGCCCTGAGCGATATTGCCCTGCGCCCATCGCCTGCCCCATCCTTCGTTGGTCCCCTCAAGCAAGGTGACAAACCAGGTGTCACCCCTACGAGCGGCAGTGGCCCAAGCCTTTCCGGCTTCAGTTCTCCCCGTCTCGTAGTGAACGGCAACAGACGCGTCCCATCCGTCGCGACCCGGCCGCGCCGTCGTGAGCATCACGGTGCGCGCGAAGCCGGGCTCAGCCTGTTTCCACGCCGCTGCAATGGCTGCAGCCCCCTCTGATTCCTTCCGTTCGATGAACCTGACCGACACGTCGAGGTACGGATCCTCAAGCAGAATTACCCCATTCTCCGTGGTGACGGTCCACCCCTTCGGCGCAATGTACGTCGAGCCTGAAGGCGTGGTCATGGGCGTATCGGCGTTGACCGTCACAACCGTCGTCTGCTCTTTGCTACTTGACGATGGTATCGCGCCGGGCGCCAGGTTCGAGCTGCCCTTCCCGCCAGCCCCACCACTGGCGCACGCCGCGATGTAGAAGAGGCCGAGGAGGAAGGGGCGTCGCTGAGGTATTCGCATGGGATGGAATTCTCCTGCCGACAAAGGATTGCGTCAATCGCTCGCGAGCCGAACCACGTGTCAAATCCACTACGTCCTGGTCAACTCACGCTCGGAGATGCACCCGGCTCTACGATGGAGCCAGACGACGACCGATTGACAGGTGAGGTCAGCCCTCTTGGATAGGCGCCGTCGAACAAGGCGTTGCGCCCGACGGCGCTTACGCGCCGCAGGTGAACGCCAGAGCGTTGACAGACGGGCGACACACCAGTGGGAGCGTTGACGGAACAAGCAACCCCGGTGAGGCATCGATGGAGGAAGAAACGCAGAATCCGTATGCTCCCCCGCAGTCGGGTATCTCGATTTGTCCGAGAAAAGCAGGGACCGGGTGTGAAGAAGGTCTTTTCGCCCGCCCAGGGCGCCCTTGGGGCCCTCCTCGGTGGGCCGCTGCCCGGGGCCTACTTCGTGACAGCGAATTTTCTAGCACTGGGGGACACGAAACGAGCCCTGCTGACCACCATCTGGGGCGGAGTCATCCTTCTAGCGGTTTTTCTTTGGCATTCCCGCCTGCCCGAAGGGCTGCTCAACTACAGCATTTGCATCGTATACTCTGCCGCCGCCTGGGTCATCATCGCGTGCACGCAATTCACGAAGCCGCAGATTGTCGCCTCCAGGACGCTTACGCTTCACTCCAACGGAAGGGTGGCGGGCGTAGCTCTGGTCGGGCTGATCATCACCTTCATGCTGGCCTACGCGCTATTCGATCTTCTGTCTTTTCGGTGACTTGTGGTCTCTGGCTGGTCGCTGCCGCCGTTGCAGCAGACGGTGGCGCCGTAGGGACATCGTGTAGAATCGCGGCGACGGCTTGGCGGCGCCCACACCGCTGAACGGCAAATCGTTCGGCGTCCGCTCCCGCCCCTCAGTTGTTGAAGGAGGTCCACCAACCGTGCGCAAGCTCATCGTCTGCAACATCGTCTCGCTCGACGGCCTTTTCTCAGGCCCCGGTGGGGACGTCATGGCCATGCCGTTCGACGGCGGCTTCTCCGAATACAACGCGGAACGCCTCCGGGCGGCCGACACGTTGCTGCTCGGGCGTAAGTCGTACGAGGACTTCCGATCATATTGGCCGGCGATCGCCGACGACGAGAGCCAGCCGGCCGTGGAGCGCGAGATCTCGCGTCTCAACGCCGTCATCGAGAAGGTCGTGGTCTCGAACAGCCTGAAGCCCGACGCAGGCAAGGGGTGGGGCGCGACTCGCATCGTGCGGCGCGCGGACGCGCATGCGGAGGTTGCCGCGCTCAAAGAGAGGACGGGGCGGGAGATACTGATTTTCGGTAGTCACGTCCTCTGGAACGACCTGCTCGCCAGTGGCCTGGTCGACGAGCTTCACTTTATGATCGGCCCCGGCGTGGTCGGCGAGGGGGTGCGGGCGTTCGAGACCCGGCCGCCCGGCTCGCTCCGCCTGCTGGACACTCGCACGTTCGACGGCTCGAGCCTGCTCCTGGCCCGGTATGCCGTCGAGCGCTGACGCGATACCGCGCCCGACGCCGAACCAGGCGCTGCACCGGGGCCGCATGTAGTTTTTCCGTAACCACAGCTCTCCGGGTGCGGCCCCGGCAGGTGAGCTGGGTCGTTCGGCAGTCGCGGCTACCTTGGGCGCAAGTTGACGTAATGTCGTAGCGGGTGCAAGCGAGCCACGTCACAGTCCGTGCGGTCGAACTGCCACTTACCGGTTGAACAGTAGGAGCGCCGGACGTAGCGTTGCTGGCAGATCATGGCGAGGCCCCCCTGCGCAATACTTGTCTTCGTGTTGAGTACCGTTTTCGCGGTAGTCGCCATCGAGCAGGTGTCGCTGGCCTGTTCGTACGGAACGCCTCAAGCGCTGGTATTGGATCCACAGGCTCAAGCATCGGACACGACGCCGCCCTCGGTTCCGGTTGCCAAGGTCGACAGCGTCCGCCGAGGGCAAGGGCCGACCACCAACGCCGATTGCAGCCAAAGCGCGTCGAGCTGTGACGACCTCGGCAGCATCGGCATTGCGCTCACCGCAACCGACGATCAGACCGCCCCCGAAGAGATAGGTTACCAGGTGGAAGTGGTCGCCGGCCACTTGCCTGACGGGCTGGAGTTGCCGACCGGGCCGGTACTGCTGATGGAGGGGCACCTGTACCTTCACTGGATCGACGGGGCAACCGACGATCAGGAGGCCGTCTCTTTCACTCTCGCGATTCACGCCGTGGACCTGGCGGGCAACACCAGCACGCCTGCCAACGTGGAAGTCTCCGATGGTGGTTCGGGCTGCAGCCTGGTTGGACGCCGCCTCGGGTCGTCATGGGCCGCGACGGTCATCCTGCTGCTGATGGCGGCTCGCCTTCTGGGCCGCTTCCGGCGGGCTTGAGGTTGCCTGGGCTGGTGTGACCTCGTGTCCGGGGGGACGTACTTCTCGGGACCTAATCCGTTCTAGTGCGCTGTCGAACCAGCCGATGAAGCTCTCGATCCGGCCGCAGGGACATCGGTGTAACATCGAGGGCGCAACTCGGCGGCCGGCTCGCAGCTTATCGGCAAGCCGTTCGGCGGACTTGACGATCCCGAACCCATGAAGATCTTCGCAACATTCTCACAGCGATTCGCAGCCATGTGGATCGATCTCTTGGTCTTCGTGC
>JADGRD010000026.1 GCA_017881285.1 Pseudomonadota bacterium
CGACGCCGTGATCTGCGGCGGAGAGAATCCTGCCGCACAGACCTGCCGGAAGACCGCCAATGATTGCATTCCGTCCACATGCTCGTGCAGCACGGATGGGTTCTGGCACTGCACCGCCGACTGTCCAGTGAACGTTCCGCTTTGTGCGGATGGTGGAGCGCCCGATCTGGCCTCCGACCTGAACTCCGACCAGTCGACAGATGGCTACGTCTTCCCACCCACCGACGAACAGTCTTGTCTGAAGGCGACCAAGGTCGGCGTCTGTGACATCTGGTCACCCTACGGAACCATTACCAGCGCCACGGGGGGACCGCTCATTGCCAAGGTCCAAGTAACCAGTGGTCCATGCAGCACCACCAGCTCTTGTGCCTCGGGGTGCTCGAGCGTGAGCGTTGTCGGGCAGTCGAGCGTGTTGGCCGGTTCCACCTGCGATCTGCTGGTTACCTCGACCGATGGACGCAGCAAATCGATCAGGCTATCGGTCGTCGCCACCCCCTCGCCCAGCTACATGTGTTGCGGTTACCCGGCCGATGGTCACGGCATCTGGACCGTGGTCAACGCCTATAATTTCCAGCCCAATCCCGTTGTTGTCGATTTCGCCGGCGACGGCGGCGCAGGCAACGGTGATCTCGGCGGCGAATCCGCGGCCAATCCTTGCGCCCAGTGTGGAACCTCCGAGGTATGCGTGCAGTCGTTCGATGGCACGTGTCGTCTGGGCACGATCACGTGCAGGCCCGCGTCCACGGCTTGCCGGACCAAGTTGACCGCCTCGGGGGTCAAGGATTGCAAGGCCATCTCGGAATGCGAGACCGAATTCTGCACTTCCCCCATGCAGTGCGTGTACAACTCGCCCTGTGGAACCGAGGCCCCCGAGGCCCAGCTCTATTGCTACGGTCCGTAGCGGAGTTGTCTCGAAACGCGGGTCATGCTGGGCATGGCCCGCATGCCTTTTCGACTGGTGTTGACGTGGCGCTCCTGACGTGTTGGCATCCGCGGCTGCACAATACCTTGTGCACCCTAGAAGGATAATGCCATCCAGGTTCGGCCGTCGCCTTGGCTCCAGCCTTCCCCTTTTCCGCGCACCAGACCCGCTTCAATCGAGTACGCTCCAACTGGCCGACGTCGAGCGTCGGGGCCGCGCGGACCGCGGTTGGTCAGCTGGTTGACGGGGGATTGGTTCTCGGCCAGCCTGGGTCGTGATACAGCGATGCAAGCAGCTCCGCCCAACCCACCGCGCGCACTTGTGACCGGAGCCACCGGGCTGCTCGGCAGGCGGCTGGTCGCGAGGCTGCCGGACGCGGTCGTGCTCAGTCGAGATCCGGCCAAGGCCACCGCCAGCTCGCCTTCGGCGAAGGCGTACGCCTGGTCACCCGAAGCCGGGCCACCGCCGGCTGCCGCGCTCGCCGAGGTCGAAGTGGTCTTCCACCTCGCGGGTGAGCCGCTGGGCGACGGCCGCTGGACCGCCGAGAAGAAGCAACGGATCCGCGACAGCCGCGTGCTCGGCACGCGCAACCTGGTCGCCGGTCTGGCCGGGCTGGAGAGGCGGCCGCGCGTCCTGGTTTCGGCCTCGGCGGTCGGCTACTACGGCGATCGCGGTGACGAGGAGCTGGACGAGGATTCGGCGGCGGGCTGCGGGTTCCTGGCCGAGGTGTGCGCGGCGTGGGAGCGCGAGGCCAGCGCGGCCGAAGGGCTCGGGATGCGGGTGGTCCGCGTGCGCACCGGCATCGTGCTCTCGCCCGAGGGTGGCGCACTGGCGAAGCTGCTCGGTCCTTTTCGCCTGGGACTCGGGGGCAAGCTGGGTAGCGGCGGGCAATGGATGTCATGGATCCACATCGACGATTGGATCGGAATCCTGCTCCACGCCAGTCGCGAGGCCACGGTCTTGGGCCCCATCAACGCCGTGGGGCCCCGGCCGGTCAGCAATGCCGAGCTCACCCGGACGCTCGGCCGGGTTCTGCGCCGGCCCGCGCGCCTGCCGATTCCCGGCTTCGCGCTACGCGCGGCCCTGGGCGAGATGAGCGAGCTGGTCACGACCTCACAGCGCGTGCTACCCAAGGTTGCCCAACGCACCGGCTACGAGTTCGAGCACACCGAGCTCGAGGCCGCGCTGACCACGCTGCTCGAGCCTCGGGGTGCTCGGCCGGGTTGACAGGGTGGCGGTCGCCGGAGAGGCTGGACCCGTCCATGGCAGACAACGCGTCCGCGCCTACCCGGCGCATCGTCATCATCGGCTGCTCCGACGGGATTGGGCTCGGCACCGCGCGAAAGTTGCTGGATGACGGCTGGCAGGTGGTCGGCATTTCGCGCAGCCGCGGGCCCCTGGAACATGCGGCCTATCACCACGAGGTGCTGGACGTCGGCCTGCCGGGCTACCGCGCCAAGCTCGCCGAGATCGTCGCGAAGCGCGGTCCCTTCGACACCTGTCTCTACTGCGCCGGCATTGGCGCGAGCTGCGACCTCGGGGATCTCGGTCCGGACTTGCAGGTCTTTCAAGTCAATCTGATGGCCGCGGTCGAGACCGCGGCCGAGCTGCTGCCACGCATGGTGCGGGAACGGCGCGGGCATTTCGCCGTGCTCTCGAGCCAGGCCGATGAGCTGGTGGTGCCCGAGCACCCGAGCTACGCGGCATCGAAGGCCGCCATGTCGGCCTACTTCGAGGCCCTGGCCCTGGCCGCGCGGCCTGCCGGGGTGCGCGTGACCAACATCCGCTTCGGCTTCGTGGACACCAAGATGGCCAAGGCGCCGGTGCGCCCCTTCCTGCGCTCCACCGACTGGGCCGTGAAGATCGTCGTGCGCGCGCTCGCGGGCAAGGCGATCCGCGTGACCCGCCCGCGCCGCCTGGTGCCGCTGGTCAAGCTCCTGCGCTGGCTGACTGCCTGGCGGATCCGATGGTAGCCGGGAGCCCTCAGAGGCTTCGAATCCCGTTGGGGACGCTATCTCAGCCCAGTCCCGTCGCTCGTTCCGGTGAGGTAGAAGACGTACCCGCTGGAAACGGTCGGCGCGGAGGTCCTGGGCGGCGCGCCCACCACGGCCAAGGGCGTGCGCGTGCTGCGCGACTCGCTCGCCGAGCTAAGGATTCCAGCCTCGGCCTACCTGCCCCCCCTAGATCTCCTGCGATTTCCAGCTTTTCGGGGATTGATTCCCCGCCCCAAAGGATGCCAAGGACTTGCCCCGTCAACGGACTTTGGGGATGGCCAATTCCCCTTCTGCCGTCTAGAATGTTCGCAAGTTTTCCTAGATGAGGAGAGAATCAATGAAGCGAAACTCTATTCTTGCGCTCGGGTTTGGCGTGCTCTTGGGCGTCGGCCTGCTCACCCCGGGTTGTGGTGACAGCGGCAGCGGCGCGAAGAAGGATGGTTCCGCAGACGCGCGCGACGCGAAGCGGGACGGGGTTTCCACCGGCGGCACGGTCGGCACGGGCGGCAGGACCGGGACCGGCGGGACCGTCGGCACGGGCGGCGCGCCGGCGACGGGCGGCGCACCCGGTACGGGCGGTGGACCGGGCACGGGCGGCGCTCCTGGTACGGGCGGGGCTTCTGGCACGGGTGGCAGAACGGGCGTGGATGCCGGGTCGGGCGTGGATGGCTCCAATGATGTTGTGAGGCGCGATGGTGCCATCGACCAGCGCGGCAGGGATACCCCGGATGTTCCCATCACCAACCCGGATACGGCCATCGACACCGGTCCGGTGCTGATCGATACCGCTCTCGACGGAGCGGGCATCGACGGCCCAGTGACTCCGGACGTTGCGATTGACCAATCCATCGTGGACGTCGGCGCGGTCGATGCCGAGATCGACACCTCGGGTATCGACTAGCCCCCCCAAGCCATTGCACGCACAAAAAAAGCCGCGCTCTTCGGACCGCGGCTTGCTTGTTGCCAGCGGCGGCTACTTGGCGGCCTTGCGGCCGGCGCGTGCGGCGGCACTCCGCAAGGCTTCGGTCCGGTTGGTGCGCTCCCAGGTGAAATCCTTGTCCGCACGACCGAAGTGGCCGTAGTTGGAGGTCTTGCGGAAGATGGGACGGCGCAGGTCGAGCTCGCCGATGAGCGAGCCGGGCCGCGCGTCGAAGGTGGCTTCCACGAGCTTCGACAGCCGCTCATCGGGCAGGGTGCCCGTGCCGAAAGTCTGGACCAGGAAGGATACCGGCCGGGCTACGCCGATGGCGTAGGCAAGCTGGACCTCACAACGGCGAGCGAGCTTGGCCGCCACGATGTTCTTGGCGATATAGCGGGCGTAGTAGCAGGCCGAGCGGTCGACCTTCGAGGGATCCTTGCCCGAGAAGGCGCCGCCGCCGTGCCGGCCCATGCCGCCGTAGGTGTCGACGATGATCTTGCGGCCGGTGAGGCCCGAGTCGCCCATGGGGCCGCCCACCACGAAACGGCCGGTGGGGTTGATGAAGTACTTGGTCTTGCGACCGACCAGCCGCTGGGGAACGACCGGCTTGATGACCTCCTCCATCACGGCGTCCGTGAGCTTCTTGCGGCTCACCTCCTCGCTGTGCTGGGTGGAGATGACCACGGCGTCGACGCCGAGCACGCGGTGTCCGCTGTCGTAGCGAACCGTGACCTGGCTCTTGCCGTCCGGGCGGAAGAAGTCGACGCTGCCCTTCTTCCGCACGTCCGCGAGGCGCTTGGAGAGCTTGTGCGCCAGGGTGATGGGCATGGGCATCAGCTCGGGCGTCTCGTCGCAGGCGTAGCCAAACATCATGCCCTGGTCGCCGGCGCCCTGTTCGTGGGGGGTGTAGACCCCCTGGCCGTCCACGCCCTGCGCGATGTCCGGGGACTGCTGCTCCACCGCGACGATCACGCCGCAGGTCTTCCAGTCGAACCCCATCGAGGAATCCGAGTAGCCGATGCCCTTGACCACGTCGCGGACGATGGCCGGAAAATCGAGTTGGGCGGCGGTGGTGATCTCGCCGGCGACCATGACGAAGCCAGTCTTGGTCAGGGTTTCGCAGGCCACCCGGCTCCGCTTGTCCTCCTTAATGCAGGCATCGAGGACGGCGTCCGATACCTGGTCGCACAGTTTGTCGGGATGGCCTTCGGTGACACTCTCGGACGTGAACAAGTACTCGGACATAATTTCGATCTCCCCGGGGTTTTGAGGACGCGGAGTTTCCCAGCAGGTTCCCGTCCCGTCAATGCGAATTCGTGAAGGAAGCGGCTACTGCCAGCTCGAACCGTTCCAGTCCGCGCAGGCGTACTTGCCTTCCTTGTTGCAGACGCAAGCGGTCGTGCCGTCCGCTTGCAGGCACAGGTGGTGGCCGCAGGCAGGGCCACAGGCGCCACCCTCGCTCACCCCGTTCGCGCAGAGCGTGGCCGTGGCCGCGTTGGTGGGGACGTAGCAATCCGCCGGGGTCTGGAAGACGCAGTTGCCGCAGGTGACGCACAGCGCCTCCAGGCACAGGCAGCCGCTCTTGGCCTGGCAAGTGGCCTGGTCGGTCTGGCCGCAAGCTTCCAGTCCGATGCCGTCCGGACCGCAGGGTCGCGAGCACGAGGTGTAGGATGTCTTGGCGGGCCAGCCCGCCTGCTCGGTCAGACCCGTGGGACACCAGGCGCTGCCACCCGCCCCGCCGGCCGATCCATCGGCAGCCGGGCCCAGGCCCGTCGTGCTGACGCCGCACGCGCCCGCCGCGGCCACGAGCGCGGCCGCGACGAGGCGAATGGTGCGGCGGAGGCGCGACCTGTTCATGCTTGCCACCACCGGTAAGGATAGCTCAGTCCCTGCAACATAGGACGCCGCCTAGGGTGATTTCCCGCTTGGTGACCACGGCCGCTTCCCGCAAGCTGTCGGACGCGGTTCCGCACGACCACACGCCATGGGTCGCGAGGCAGTCGGCGAACCCCATGCGGCGCACCAGCGGTGCGCAGCCATCGGACTCGGGTTGGCCGAGGCCGCCGCAGCCATGCAGATCGTTCGCGGCTTGCGGGTCGGGCGAGCAGATGCCCATGGCCGAGGCGCCCGCCGCGACCAGGAAAAAGCGCGGCTCGCCGGCGGGGACGCAACTCTCGCAACCACCGGTGGGGGAGTGCTGGCTCACGTCGGCGCCGTCGCGGCAGAGGTGCCAGTGCTGCGCACACAGATCCGCGGCGCTACAGCCCGCGCCGCTGGGATTGGCGCTGGTGTCGCCCGCCTGCAGCTCGCACGCGGGCAGCAGGTCGGGCGAGCCGATGACGCCCGGTTGATCGAAGGCGCCCGCGCACCCGGCGATATTCAGCCAGTGGGCGACGTCGCGGAACCCCTCGCGCGTGCCGTCCGAGCAGCCGACCTGGATGGGTGCCCCGTCCACGCCGGGTGGCTCGCCGACATCGAAGGTGGGCGGCGCAGCTTCAGGCCCGGTCACGTCGCCAGTATCCGGCCCGATAGCCGCATCCCGGCCCGGGCTCGGCGCCCCCTGGCCCGGCAGCCCGGTGGTCAAAACGCGGCAACCCGCGAGGGCGACGGCGACGGCGGCGATAGCGAGTAGGCGCACGACCCCAAGCCTAAGGCCAAACGCGTGCATTTTCACTACAGCTCTCTGGTTGAACAGTTTGATTTCGCGGCCAGCCACCGCCATAGTGGAGAGCCATGCGGCGGGCTCACGTCGAACGGAACACCAAGGAAACGCAGATCAAGGTCGCGGTCGACCTCGACGGTACCGGCCAGACCGCGATCGCGACGCCTCTGCCGTTCTTCGGCCACATGCTCGACGCCTTCGGCCGGCACAGCCTCCTCGACCTGACCATCGAGGCGCGCGGCGACGTGGAGGTCGACGGTCACCACACCGTCGAGGACACCGGCATCTGCGTCGGCCAGGCGGTGCGCGAGGCGCTGGGCGAGCGGCGCGGCATCTCGCGCTACGGCGACGCCACTGTCCCCATGGACGAGTCCCTGGCGCGCGTGGCCATCGACTTTGGCGGCCGCGCGGCCTTCGTCTACCAGGCCGACGCGCTCAAAGGGCGAAAGGTCGGCAGCTTCGATGCCGAGCTGGCGCGCGAGTTCTTCTCCGCGTTCGCGCAGGCGGCGCTGTGCAACCTGCACATGGAAGTCCAGCACGGCGAGAACGCCCACCACGTCCTGGAGGCTCTGTTCAAGGCCTTTGCGCGCGCCGTGCGGCAAGCCGTTACCCTCGATCCACGAGATACGAATGTCCCGTCCACCAAAGGGACGTTGACGGCTTGACCGCGGCGGTGCAGGTAAAGCGCCGATGGCAAGACCCCGCATCGCGATCGTCGACACTGGCAGCGGCAACCTGCGCAGCGTCGAGAAGGCGCTGGCCGTAGCCGGCGCGGACGGCTTCGTGACCCGGGACGCCGACCAGGTGGCTGCGTCCGACAAGGTCGTCATGCCCGGCCAGGGCGCGTTTGGCGCCTACGTGGCCGGGCTCAATCGTGCAGGCGGGGCCCTGCGCGACGCCGTGCTGGCGGCGATCTACGCGGGCAAGCCCTACCTCGGCATCTGCATGGGCTTGCAGGTCCTGTTCGAGGGCAGTGAGGAGGAGCCGGGCAGCCCAGGCTTCGGGCTCTTGCCCGGCCAGGTCGTGAAGTTCAAGATTGCGCCGCCGCTCAAGGTGCCGCACATGGGCTGGAACGCGTGCCAGCGGCCGGACGGTGCCGACGCTGTGCCCCTGCTTGCAGACATGGCGGACGGCACCTACTTCTACTTCGTGCACAGTTTCTATCCGGTCCCCGCCAACCCACGCCACCTTGCCCTGACCACCGATCACGGCGGCAGCTTCTGCGCGGCGGTGGCACGCGACAACATCTTCGCCTGCCAGTTCCACCCGGAAAAGAGCCAGCGCGCCGGGCTCGCGTTGCTTGGCCGCTTCGTTTCCGCCTAGAAGGATCTCCATGCAGGTATTTCCCGCGATCGATCTGCTCGACGGCAAGGCCGTGCGGCTCGAACAGGGCCGGCCGGAGAGCGCCAAGATCTATTCGCACGCGCCCTGGGAGCTGGCTCGCCGCTTTGCCGCCGCGGGCGCCTCGCGCCTGCACGTCGTGGATCTCGACGCGGCCCTCTCGCACGGGGCCAAGCATAACCAGGAAACCATCGAAAAGATTCTCGCCGCCGCGGGCGTCATGGAGGTCGAGGTCGGGGGCGGCATCCGCACCCTCGACGGCTGCGCCCGCATCTTCGCCCTGGGCGCGAAGTACGCGGTCATGGGCACCGCGGCAATCAAGACGCCCGAGGTGGTCAAGGAGGCCTGCCGGCGCTACCCCAGGCGCATCGTGGTGGCGGTGGACGCGCGCGAAGGCAAGGTGGCGGTGGAGGGTTGGAAGGAAGACACCAAGGCGGATGCCCTCGAAATCGGCGCGCAAGTGGCCGCGTCCGGGGCGCTCGCGGTGCTCTACACGGACATCGGCCGCGACGGTATGCGCACGGGCCCCAATCTCGAGGCCACGACCCGCCTGGGAAGAACCATCGCGCCTTGCGCGGTCATCGCCTCGGGCGGCATGGCCAAGCTCGAGGATATCCACCAGGTCCGGCAAACGGGCGCGGCGGCGGTGGTGATCGGCAAGGCGCTCTACGAGAAGGCGTTCACCATCGAAGAGGCGCTGGCCGCGGCCGCGGAGGGGGAGTAGTGCTGGCGCGCCGGATCATTCCTTGCCTCGACGTGGACGCGGGCCGCGTGAAGAAGGGCGTGCGCTTCGTCGAGCTGCGCGACGCCGGCGACCCCGTCGAGGTCGCGGCCGAATATGACCGCCAGGGCGCGGACGAGATCTGCTTTCTCGACATCACCGCCTCGTCGGACGGGCGGCAGACCATGATCGATGTCGTGCGCATGACCGCCGAGCGAGTCTTTTTGCCGCTCACCGTGGGTGGCGGCGTGCGCAGCGTCGAGGATGTGCGCGCGCTCCTCCTCGCCGGCGCCGACAAGGCCGGCATCAACACGGCGGCGGTGCACGATCCCCCGCTCGTCCGTCGGGTGGCCGACGCCTTCGGCAGCCAGGCCCTGGTGGTGGCGGTGGACGCGCGCCGGCGGCCGGAGCGGCCCGGCGAGTGGGAGGTCTTCACCCACGGCGGCCGCAAGGGTACGGGCATCGACGCCGTGGCCTGGTGCGTGCGCATGGCCGAGCTGGGCGCCGGTGAGATCCTGCTCACCAGCATGGATCGCGACGGCACGCGCGACGGTTTCGATCTGGAGCTCACCCGCGCGGTTTCGGATCGAGTCCCCATCCCGGTCATTGCCTCCGGGGGTGTCGGCAATCTGGAACATCTCTACGAAGGCGTGGTCGCGGGCGGCGCCGACGCCGTGCTGGCGGCCTCGATCTTCCACTTCGGCGAGTACACCGTCGGCCAGGCGCGCGCCTACCTGCGCGAGCGCGGGGTTCCGGTCAGGCAATAGCGGACGCCATGGCGCTGTGCCTCGGGCCGGCCGCCCGGTAGAATCGAGCGCGTGCGCGGCCATTCCCGACCCTTCGCTTTGGTGATGGCGTCGCTGCTCGCCTTCGCCGCCCTGGCGCTCTTCGGGCGCGCGCTCTTCCTCGGGCACAGCTTCGCCGAGCGGGATCTGGGCGCCTTCTATTACGCCGCCAAGTGGCTGATCGCGCCGCTGGCCAAGGCCACGGGCGGCATTCCGCTGTGGAATCCCTTCTTCGGCTCGGGTCAACCGTTCGCGGGCAACCCGGAGCACGAGCTGTTCCACCCGCTGACGGCGCTGTTCTTCGTGCTGCCCTTCGAGTGGGCCTTCCGGCTGCAAGTCCTCCTGCCGCCGCTTCTTGCCGTGCCCTGCATGTTCTGGTTTCTGCGTGTCCTGCGGCGCAGCCGTCCGGCGGCGTTGGCCGGTGGCCTGGCCTGGGGCCTGGGTGGCTTCGTGCTTTCCGCAACCTGCCTTCTGCCCGAGCTCTTCACCGCCGTGCCCTTGCCGCTGACCCTGGGCTTCGGCGTTCTGGCCTTTCGGCGGCCCACGGTCGGGAACGTGGTGGGCCTGGCCTTCTGCCTGGCCTTGCAGTGCCTGGCGGGCGAACCGGGCACCCTGCTCGCCTTGCCGCCGCTCCTTCTAGCCGCCCTGTTCTCGGAAACCGCCGCGCGGGGACGTCGAGGCTGGCTCTGGGTGGGATTCGGTCTCGGGCTGGGCGCGGCCATCGCCGCCGCGTCCCTTCTGCCCGGCCTGCATCACGCGACCCGGACCATCCGCGCCACGGGTCTGACCGACTCGATGGCCAACGAGTGGTCCATGCCCCCGGTGCGCCTCCTCGAGCTCTTCACGCCGCACGTTCTCGGGCACGTGGACCGGGACAACCTCGGCCGCTACTGGGGACGGGGATACTTCGGCGCCAAGACCTTCGCGTTCTACTACTCGCTCTATCCCGGCCTCCTCGTTTCCCTGTTGGCTATCCTCGCCTGGTGCACGCGGCGACGCTCGCTGTGGCTGTGGGGCGGGGCAGCCTTGCTCGGCTATCTCGTGGCGCTCGGTGATCGCTTCGTTCTCTGGCCGCTCCTGCGCCACCTCCCTGGATTTTCCGGGCTGCGCTATCCGGAGAAAGCGTCCTTGATCTATGTCTTCGCAACCCTGGTCGTGGCCAGCCACGGCTTCGATTGGTTCGTGATGGGGCGACTGCGAGCGCGGCGTTTTCTCTTTCCGGCCCTGGGCTCGATTCTCGTCGCGGGCCTCGCGCTGGCGGCCGGGCTTGCCCTCGTCGCTGGCCGGGGCGGCCAGCTCTTCTCGGTCGGGGATGCGATCCGGGATGCGCTCAGGATGTCCGGAGTTGCACTGGCGTTGGGCCTGGCGCTGTGGCTCGCGCGCGCCTGGAGCCGCCAGCGGCGCGGGCTGCTGCTCTGCGGGTTGCTGTGCCTGGATCTCGTCGCCGTAGGTCGCGCTCTCGTGCCCACGGTCCCGGTCGAGAGTCTCGCCACCCCGCCCGACTTCCTCGCTCCGCTTCTGCGCCCGGAGCGTGACGACCTCGTCTTCCATATGGCGGAATGGGATCCCAAACATTCGGACGTGGGGGGCCTGGCCAAGCCACCGCGGCTGGCGCGCTGGGGATTGCCCATGACCCTCGAACGCGATTTCGATTTCACCCAGCTCCGCTGGACCTTCGAGAGCACGCGGGCGTGGATGGAAACCGCCAACGGCGACCAGCGGCTCATCGAACCCCTGCTCGAACGACGGGGCGTCACCGCCATCATCCGGTTTGGTCCAGGCGTTCACTGGCAAGGCAACCGTCTGGTCCGGCCCGACGGGGGCCCAGTGGTCGAGGTCCTGTTCGCTCGCCATGCCAACCCCTTCGTGTTCGTGGCATCTCGGGTCGAGATCGTGCACGGGGAGCGCGGCTGGCGAGACAAGGTCCGGGAGCTCGGAGACCAGGTCGTTGCCACGGCCTGCGTGGAGGACGAGGAGTTGCCGGCTTTCGCGAACCCGCCGGGCCCCGCGGAGCTGCGTTTTCGCCGGACCAGCCCCGAGGATTTCTCGATGGACGTCGATGCCAAGGGGCCTAGCCCCTCGTTCGTGGCCGTCAACCAGACCTGGGATCCCAACTGGCGCGTCACGCTGGACGGACGAGCGACGCGTGTGATTCGCACCGACCTGGCGTTGTCCGGTGTGATCGTTCCTCCGGGCGCGCACCGGGTGAAATTCGAATATCGCGACGCCTGGGTTACCGCCGGTCTGGCGATCTCAATTGTCGCCAGCGTGGGCGCCTTGCTGGCGCTCTTGCTCGCTCGGCGGCTGGGGAGGCGAAGGGCCTCCTATACTTCGTAGCCGAGGCCCTTGAGCTCGGAGGCCAGGCGCTGCGCCTCGCGCATGACCTGCGCCGGCGCCGGGCCACCGAAGACCGCGCGACCGGCGACGGCGCGCGACGCGCTCAGGACCTGCAAGGCCGCCTCGTGCAATTCCGGCGCGATCTGCGGCAGATCGTGCTCGGGAACGTCGCGCAGGGAAACCCCAAGCTGCTCGGCGTGGCGCACCAGCTTGCCAACGATCTCGTGCGCCTTGCGGAAGGGCACGCCGTCGCGGACGAGATGCTCGGCCAGATCGGTGGCGCCGAGCGCCGGATCGCCGGCCGCTTCCTTCATGCGTTCGGGATTGAATTCCAAACCCGCCACAAGTCGCGGGAGCACGTCGAGCACCAGATGCGTGGTCTCGATGGCGTCGTAGAAAGGCTCCTGCGATTCTTGCAGATCCTTGTTGTAGGCGAGGGCCAGGCCCTTGCTCACCGTGAGCAGAGCGACCACGTCGCCGATGAGGCGGCCGGGCTTGGCGCGCATCAGCTCGGCGATGTCGGGGTTGCGCTTCTGCGGCATGAGCGAGCTGCCCGAGCAGTGCCCCTCGCCGAGGCGCACGAAGCCGAACTCGGTCGTGGACCACAGGACCAGCTCTTCCCCAAGACGCGACAAGTGAACGCCCAGCAAGGCGCAGGCAAAGGCCAGCTCCGCGCAAAAGTCGCGATCGGAAACCGCGTCGAGGCTGTTGCGCGTGGGCGCGGTAAACCCGAGATCGGCGCTGGTCTTTTCGCGGTCGATGGGCAGCGAAGTCGCGGCCAGGGCGCCCGAGCCGAGCGGACATTCGGCGGCGCGGCGGGCGGCGTCGAGGAAACGCCCGCGGTCGCGGCCCAGCATCTCGGCGTAGGCCAGGAGATGGTGACCGAGGGTGACGGCCTGCGCGCGCTGCAGGTGCGTGTAGCCTGGCAAGAGGGTGGCCGTGTGCTCGCGCGCCCGACGGCACAAGGCCACGCGCGCCTTGTCGAGGGCGGCGACGATGACCGTGGCCTGTGACAGGGCGTAGAGCCGCATGTCGGTGGCGACCTGATCGTTGCGGCTGCGCGCCGTGTGGAGGCGACGGCCGGGATCGCCGATCAGCTCGATGAGGCGGCTCTCGACGTTCATGTGCACGTCCTCGAGCGCCGGATCCATCTTGCGCTCGCCGCGCTCGAATTCGCCCGCCACCTGATCCAGCCCGGCGACGATCTGCTTGGCGTCGTCCTCGGAGATGAGGCGGACCGCGGCGAGCATGCGCGCGTGCGCCTGGCTGCCGCGCACATCGTCCCGCAGGAGGCGCTTGTCGAACTCCACGCTGCTGTTCAAGGCGGCCGCGGCTTCGTCCATCGCACCGCCGAAACGCGCGCCGCGGCCACCGGCCTTGGGGGCCGCCTTGGTCTTGTCTTGTTCGCTCATCGGGGGTGACACTAGCAGGGTCCTTCTTTGACCGCACCTGGCAGTCACGTTACCGTTGCAGACCATCGAGGTGGACATGAAAATCCTGGGCATCAATCATTCCAACGACGCCGCCGCCGCCCTCGTGGTCGATGGCAGGGTACTCGCCGCCAGCCAAGAAGAGCGCTTCACACGCCTCAAGCACGACGCGGGCTTTCCCGACAAGGCCATCGACTATTGCCTCAAGTCCCAGGGTCTCAAGCTCGCCGACTTGGACGCCATTGGCTTCTTCTGGAACCCCGGCATTGCCGCCGAGGCGCCACCGCGCCGCCTGGTGAGCTCGGTCCGCCACCACCTCGAATACCTCTACGGCGTGCCCTCTCGCCTGCTCCCCCGCCTCGGCGAGCGCGTGTGCGGCGTCGATCAGACGATTCACCTGGCCTCGGGCCGCAAGCTCGCCATCCACTACATCACCCACCACCTGTGCCACGCGGCCGCCGCGTTCTTCACCTCGCCCTTCGAGGACGCCGCCATCCTCACCGCGGACGGCTACGGCGAGCGCCAGTCCACCACCATCTACCGCGGCCAGGGCGGCAGCCTCGAGCTTCTGGCCGAGGTTGATTTCCCTCATTCGATTGGCTCGCTCTACGCCGCGTTGACCGACTACCTCGGTTTCCGCGCCAACAGCGGCGAGGGCAAGGTCATGGGCCTGGCTTCGTACGGGCACGCCAGCGAGTACGTGGGCAAGCTGTGCAAGCTCATCACCTTCACCGAGCGCGGCTTCGAGTTGGATCTCTCGTACTTCGAGTACTTCCACGATCGCCCCCATCGCTACAGCGACAAGCTCGTGGCCCTGCTCGGGCCGCCGCGCGTGCCCGAAAGCGCGGTCGACAAGCGGCACGAGGATATTTCTTTCGCCCTGCAAGCCGTGACCGAGGAGGCGATGCTTCACCTCGCGAACCTGGCGCGCCAGCTGACAGGGGCCAAGAACCTATGCGTGGCCGGGGGCGTGGCGCTCAACTGTGTGGCCAATGGCCGGCTACAACGCGAGACGGAGTTCGAGAAGTTCTTCTTCTATCCGGCGGCCGGCGACACCGGCACGTCGGTCGGGGCGGCGCTGGTCGTCGAGCACCTCCTCAATGGTGGCAAACGCTCGATGGAAGTCGCGAGCGAGTATCTCGGCCAGGGCTTCACCCCGGCGCAGGTGCGCGAGGTGCTCGATCGCGGCCAACTTCGCTACCACACCCTCGAGGATCCCGAGCTCGTGGCCGCGCGCATGGTCGCGGACGGGCTCATCATCGCGTGGTTCCAGGGCCGCGCCGAGTTCGGGCCACGCGCGCTCGGCAACCGGTCGATTGTGGCCGACCCGCGGCGCAAGGACATGAAAGACGTGCTCAACGCCAAGGTGAAGTTCCGCGAGGTCTTCCGCCCCTACGCCCCGTCGGTGGCCGAGGAATCCTGCGGCAAGTACTTCGGCAGCCCGGTGCCCTCGCCGTACATGCTGCGTGCCTACCCGACGCGGCCCGAGCTTATCGACGTGCTGCCCGCCATCACCCACGTCGACGGCACGGCCCGCGTGCAGACCGTGAACGAGCAGCAGAACCCGCGCTACTACCGGCTGATCAAGGAATTCGGGCGCTTGACCGGC
>JADGRD010000383.1 GCA_017881285.1 Pseudomonadota bacterium
CCCGTCGCACCGCCGGTGCCCGTCACGCCGCCGCTGCTGCCGATAGTTCCGCCCCCTCCGGGTGACCCGCCAGTCGATGTCCCTTGCCTTCCACCTTCGCCGCCAGCGGCCCCAGATTTGGTGCAGCTCGTGAGGGCTGCCGCGGCAAGGCAAGCGGTGATGGCACCAACCCACCTGCGGGACTGACGTGGGCTACACATCATGGTTCAAGCATGCCTGGTTATGCTCATGCGGATCAAGTGGATCGACCTTGTCGACTTCTACATCCCCTCGCTTGCGATCGGCGCCTCGGTCAGCAAGCCAGCCTTCCCTATTCGGAGATTCCGCCATGATTCCCGGACTGCCGCTCTTCCGTGCGGCATTCTCGGAAATGTCTGGTCGTCTGACTGCCGGTGGCACTTACGCCGCCGCTGCCGCCCGCGCCAGGGGAGTTGCTCGTGCCTCCCGCCCCGCCCTGGCCAGGCCTGATCGTACCACCACTGCCCGCCCCACCCGAACCGCGCCGCCCGTACCCGCGGGCGCACCGCCGGTCGCGCTTCCCCCCATACCGGTGGACCCGCCGGCGCCGGATGCCTTGTTGTCGAATGACACGTTGAAGCGAACGATGTGCTGAGGAATGGTCGAAGGTACGTTCGAGGGCGGCATGTCGTAGCCACCCGCCTTGAAACCATTGCCCACCAGAACTTGTGGACCGAACCCCTCGCCCCGCGACATTCACCGAGCTCCTTGCCTTTCGATGCCAGAGCCGGGGATCTGATCCAGGGGCGACACGCACGACGGCTTCCGCCATGACGGTATCGTGTCAAGGCACAGGCCCCAAGGCGGATACTCGACTTCCTTCGCTCGGGGTCATCGCCCCGGCGTATCCGCCTCCCGTTTCCGCAGTTGCAACGAGACGGTGCCCGGGACGACGCTCACGACCTCGACGCCAGCAGGCGCGTTGGTCTGCACGCGAAAGGTGTGCGGCCCACTGCTGCTCCCGGCGATGTCGATGAAGGCCTGCACCGCGTCCGGTGCCAGCAACCCGATCTCGCGTCGTGAGCCGCGCAACCCGATGGCGACACTGGCAAAGCGCGGGGGATCGAAGCGGAGGCTGTCACTGACTCCGCGCAGTTCCAGCGGGATGACCCGAGCGACGACGTCCGAGCGGTCTCGGACCATGGCCGACCAGGCGAGCACTACGCCCACGAAGATTGCAACATACGCCAGCATATCCACCGCGCGCCGAGGGCGCTCGGGCGGTCTTTCGCTTCTCACCTTGCGGCCCGCGCCCAATCCCTCGAGCATGTCGCGCAGCTCCGCCTCACTTAGCACCGGTGTCAATCCGGCGTCGTGGGCGACGACCACGGTGCCCCGCTCCTCGCTCACGCAGACGACGACGGCGTCCGCGGCGCTGGCCAGACCCAGGGCCGCGCGATGTCGGGTGCCGTGGCGCGGGTCGCCGGTGTCCGCGGCGAGGGGTAGCACGCCTCCGGCCCAGGCCAAGCGCTCGTTTCCCACCACCACCGCGCCGTCGTGGAGCGGAGCCGTCGAGGTGAAGACGGCTTCCAGCAGCGCCGAAGAAAGCCGGGCGTCGATGGCCAGGCCGCCGCTGATGTATTCGCCGACCCAGTCATGCCGGGGGAGGATGATCAGCGCGCCCTTGCCCGCGGCGGCGAGGGCGAAAGCCGCCTGCGCCACGATCGCCGCCGACGCCTCCACCCTTGGCTTGCGACTCCATTTTCGAATCCAGCGCAGCGGGCTGGCACGGCTCAGTCCCCGCCGTATCTCGCGCTGAAACACCACTACGACCACGATGGTTGCGACCGCGCTGACCGCCGAGAGTAGGTAGGAGGTCAGAATCAGCCCGAAGTGACTGGCAACCCAGGAGGCCGCCACCAGGGTCATCATCCCGAAGGTCATCTGCACCGCGACGGTGCGCCTCATCCAGGTGTAGGCCCACGAAAACAGAACCGTGAGCAACACCACATCGGCGCCGTCCTGCCAGCGCAGACCGTGGAGGAATGCCGAAATGGATCCATCGAGCATGGTCGAAGCCATGACTGAGCTAGTGCGCGGGTTGGGTCTCGGCGCTTGCCGCCGTCGGAGCCAGCTCGCCATTCAACGCCAGGCCGCAAGCCTGCAGGAACTGGCCGAGCCACCAGTAGACATCTTCCACGCGCACGACCGTGCGGAGCTTTTCCATCGACGGGCGCCGTTCCTCCGGGGTCATGATGACGGCCAGCGGAATCGCGGCGGCCACGCATTCGATGTCATAGGGATTCACCAGCACCGCCGCGGAGCCGAGTCGCTCGGAAGCGCCCGCGAACTCGCTCAGGACCAGCACGCCGTTCGTGTCGATCTGGCACGCGCAGAATTCCTTGGCCACCAGGTTCATGCCGTCCTTCAGCGGCGTCACCAACCCGACGTCGGCCAGTCGATACCAGGCCAGCAGCTCTTGCCGTTCGACGCTGCGGAACACGTGATGAATCGGCACCCATCCCGGCTGGGTGTACTTGCCGTTGATCTGGGCCACCAGTCGCTCGATTTCCCCCTTGAGATTCTGATACTCCGGCACGCTCTCGCGGCTCGGGACGACGATTTGCACCAGGGTGATCTTGCGATGCAGCTCGGGATAGCGCTCCAGCGCCCGGCCGAACGAGCGCAGCCGATAGGGAATCCCCTTGGTGTAGTCGAGGCGATCGACACCCAGGATGATCTGTTGCCCGGCGTAGCTCTGGCGCAGCTCCGCCACCTGGTGCTCCACGGCGCTGCTCGCGGCCCCGCCAGCGAACTCTTCGAAGTCGATACCGATGGGAAAGACACCGGCGATGCTGCCGCGGCCCTCGAGCTCGAAGCGCAACTCGGAGGCGCCTTCCTGGCGGACCGCGGCCGGCAACAGCGCCCGCACGCAGTCGGCCAAGTTCTTGAGGTCGTGCCGGGTCTGCAGCCCGATGACCTGGTAATGCAGCAGCCCCTTCAACACATCCAGCCGCCACGGCAGCTTGCAGAAGATGTCCGGCGGCGGAAACGGAATGTGCAGGAAGAAGGCCAACTTGTTGCGCAACCCGCGGCGAACCAGCGTCTGCCCGAGGCCCATGAGGTGATAGTCCTGGATCCAGAGCAAGTCCTCCGGGCCGACGTTGCGCTCCACCACGTCGGCAAAGGCTTCCTCGACCTTGTGCGCGCTGGTCCAGTACTCCGGTACGAAGTTACAGAACGATTGCAAATCGTGAAAGAGAGGCCAGATGATCTCGTTGCAGAAGCCCTGGTAGAAGAAGCCGTAGTCCTCGGTCGAGAGCGGCACGGCGGCCACGTCGTACCCGACGCGCTCTCCGAACTCGCGCATGGCGGCTGCCAGCTCCGCGCCTTGCAGCTCCGCAGTTCCGGCCCAACCGATCCACATCCCGCCCCAGCGCTTGAGCAAAGGGACAAGCGCCGTCACCAGGCCCCCGGCGCTGGCGTGGGTCGTCCAGCCGTCGCCCTCCCTTTCGGCCACGATCGGCAGCCGATTGGATACGAAGACGATCTTCACGCAACGTCCCCTGGTGCTCGACTGCCATTGGCTGTGCCCATGTGTCCTCCGCCCTGCCCGAACCATACTTGGCCACCGGCGGGCTGGCCACATCCCGTCGCTGCCGCGGTCCAGCAAGGCGCGCGACCATGGTTTGTGCACGAGGACCGCGGCCCCGGACCGCACGTATGCTTTGGCCGTGAATGCGAACACACGTGGGTAGTCATTTTAAGCGCGATCTTGCCTTGGCCGAAACGCATCCGCAGTAAGATGTCCAATAGAAAGCATTACGTCAACTACAGAGAGCTACACGTCAATCTCGCCCAAACTATCCCTATACCCAGGGCCCCCAGGCGCATGGCCTCTCGGATCGCGTGCAGCTCGGTCGAGCCGGTCACTACCACCGCGGTGATGGCCAGGCCCTTCTGCCCGACCAGCGCAAGAAGTCCAGCCCGCCGCGGTCGGTGGGACGCGCCGACAAGCGGATGTCGACCGGCAACAGCTCGGGGAATCTGGGAATGCATCCTCACGCGGTCATGCTAGAATGCAATCGGCGACTTCACATTGCGGTTCGTGTACTGCCAGTCCTTGACGAAGCCGCCCTCTTCGCGGGGCCCGACCAGTAATGTCCAGTTGTCGCCGAACATCCTCGGCAACCAACTGTTGCTGGCGCACCAAGCGGTCCAGCTTCCCCCCAGAGCCTCCAGCCATTGCAGCATGGGCTTGCCGTAGGTCGCGGAGATATCCGGATCCGGCTCGGTCTCGCTGTCGGAGTTGTTGTAGCCCCACTCGGTCATGACCACCGGGTTGACCTTCGCGCAGGCCTCCACCTGTGCCTTGTTCCAGCTCGTGGTCCGGTGGTGGTAGTACATGTGGACCGCGTAGACGATGTTGCCGCCGGTGAGCGGGTTCGAGGCGGCGTCGCCCATGGCTTGATCCCAGCTTGGGCTGCCGGCGAAGATCAGGTTCTTGGGTGCGAAGCCACGGATCAGATCGACCCAGGCTTGCATAGTGGGCTTGTAGGTTGCCCAGCTGTCCTGGACGCTCGACTCGTTGAACGGCTCGTAAAATACGTTTGAATAGTCCTTGAACATCGGCGCCACGGTGGTCCAGAAGCTATTGACGGCTTGGACGTTGTTGTACGGGTTGTCGACGTAGTGCAAGTCAACAATCACGTAGAGACCTTTCTTGGTGGCGCCCGAACAGATGGCGATATCGCCAACCCGGTCAGCGCTTCAGCGCGAGCGTGCCGCCGATGCGCGGACCACGGAGCGCCATGTAAGCAGTAGCGG
>JADGRD010000384.1 GCA_017881285.1 Pseudomonadota bacterium
CGTGGACGCGTTCACGGCCCTCACGGACGAAGACGCGCACAACAAGTTCGGCTTCCTGCTGGATGCCTTCCGCCACGGCCCGCCGCCCCACGGCGGCATCGCGGCGGGGCTCGACCGGCTGGCCATGCTCCTGTGCGGCGCGGATTCCTTGCGCGACGTGATCGCGTTCCCCAAGACCCAGAAAGGAACCGATCTGTGCACCGACGCGCCTTCCGCAGTGGCGGGCAAACAGCTCGACGAGCTCCACATTGCGCTGGTGGGCGTAGAACCTAAGTAGCTGCAACTACTAGATTGCCATCTAGCGTCATTGGAAGCATCCGCTGCGAACCTGGCTACGCACCGGAAGGTTGCCTTCACCCGTTTATCATCTTTGGGGTTGCGCGTCATCAGGTCCTACATGCGTAGCTCATTTCGCGGCAAAAGACGCGAAGCGTGTCCGGTATGCGTGTTTTCAACGTGTTACAGAACGGTGTCGGCTGTGTGTCGGGTGGCACACCTCCTGCTACGGGCAGAGGCAACCTCTTGGGAGGAGGCAACATGAGTCAAGCCCTGGCAACCATGCAAACCGAAACGCCAGTAGTGAGCAGAGAACGCGCCCTCAGGATTCTTTCGAAGTCGCTCTATCGTGACCTTCGGCAGAATGGCTACGAACCGAAGCAGATCGTCGCCCTGGCCAGCGAGCTCATCGCTCAGGTGACCAGCGACATCTCGAACGACAACACACTCGCCTGACCGCACGATTCCACGTGCAGGAAGAAGGGGACCTCCGGGTCCCCTTTTTCTATTTGGTTGCATCCGGCCAAAACCCTGGAAAACCCTCCTCCTTCCGTGTAGAAGCGGCCCACTCATGGCCGCAAGAGGCATCGCCGATTTGGATCTTCAGGGCCGGCGGGTGTTCATCCGCGTGGACTTCAACGTCCCGCTCACCCCGGCCGGCGGCGTGTCCGACGCGACCCGCATCCGCGAGAGTTTGCCCACCATCAACCACGCCATCGAGCGCGGCGCCCGCGTGGTGCTCGCCTCGCACCTTGGGCGGCCTAAGGGCCGGGCCAGCCCGGACCTCTCCCTGCTTCCCGTGGCCGCCTACCTGGCCGAAGCCCTGGGCCGCGATGTCGTCCTGGCCGACGAGCCGGCTGGCGACGGCGCCAAGAAGGTCGTCAATGACCTGCGCGACGGCGGGGTCGCGATGCTCGAGAACCTGCGCTTTTCTCCGGGGGAAGAAGGCAACGACGAAACCTTCGCGCGCGAGCTGGCCACCTACGCCGACGTCTACGTCAACGACGCCTTCGGCACCGCCCACCGCGCGCACGCCTCTACCGCGGGCATGGTCAAGTACGTCGCCAGCAAGGGCATGGGCTTCCTCCTGGAGCGCGAGGTGAAGATGCTGGGGAAGCTGGTGGGCGAGGTCGAGCGCCCCTTCGTCGCGGTCCTCGGAGGCGCCCAGGTCGCGGACAAGATCGGATTGCTCGAAAGCCTGCTCGGCCGCGCCGACGTGGTCTGCCTGGGTGGCGCCATGGCCAACACCTTCCTCTCCGCCCAGGGTGCCAGCCTGGGGGATTCGCTGGTCGAGACCAGCAAGCTGCCCATCGCGCGCGCCTTTCTAGGCAAGGCCGAGTCGAGCGGCGTGCGCATCATCCTGCCGCGCGATCTCGTCGTGGGGCAGGACGCCAAGGCCGAAGCCGGCACGGCGGTCCCCGCCACGCGCGTTCCCGACGGCCAGGCGGCGTTCGACATCGGCCCCGAATCGGTCGCCGAGATGAGCAGCATACTGTCGCGCGCCCGCACCGTGTTCTGGAACGGCCCCATGGGCGTGTTCGAGTCGCCCGCCTTCGCGGCCGGCACCCTCGGCGTGGCCAAGGCCATCGCGGCGGTCATGGGCGGCACCACCGTCGTCGTCGGCGGCGACTCGGCGGCCGCCGTGGAGCGCGCGGGGATCACCCGCAGCATCACGCACGTATCCACCGGCGGCGGCGCCTCGCTCGAATTCATCGAAGGCAAGAAACTTCCCGGGCTTGCCGCCCTGGAATCTTGAAGTAGAAAGGAGTCTCGACCAACATGTCCAATCCGCGTGTTCCTCGACCATTCTTCTGTGGCAACTGGAAGCTGTGGGGCACCCTCTCCGATTCCGTGGCCCTCGCGACCGGTGTGCGCGACGCGGTGGCCGCCGTGACGGCGGCGGACGTGGCCGTCGGCCCGGGCTTCGTGGCGCTGGCCACCGTGGCCGACAAGCTCAAAGGCGGCACCGTCGGCGTGGCGGCCCAGGACGGTTACTGGGAGCTCAAGGGTGCATTCACCGGTGAAGTTGCAATGGCGCAAATCGCCGACGCTGGGGTGAAGTACGCCATCGTCGGCCACTCGGAGCGGCGCCAGTACTTCGGCGAGACCGACGAGACCGTGGCGCGCAAGGCGAAGGCGGCGCTCGCGGCCGGGCTCATCCCCATCATTTGCATCGGCGAGACCCTGGCCGAGCGCGATACCGGCCGGGCGCTCGCGGTCGTGGGCAAGCAGCTCGACGGCACGACCTCCAGTCTGAGCGACGACGAGCTCGGCAAGTCGGTCATTGCCTACGAACCGGTGTGGGCCATCGGCACGGGCCGCGTGGCGACGCCGGCGCAAGCCCAAGAGGTCCATGCGTCGATTCGTGGCAAGCTGGTGCAGAGGTTGCAGGCGCGCGGCCAGCAGATCCGTATTCTCTACGGCGGCAGCGTGAAGCCCGATAACATCTCCGAGCTCATGAAAGAGAAGGATATCGACGGCGCCCTGGTGGGTGGTGCGTCGCTGACCGTGGATTCCTTCGCCAAGATCGTTCAACAAGGGGTAGCCGCGTGTACACGTTCCTAACCGTTCTTCACGTCGTCGTTTGCATCTTCCTGATGTTGGTCGTCCTCCTGCAGGCCGGACGAGGTGGCGGCATTGGCCTCGCCTTCGGCGGCAGTGGCGGCAGCCAGAGCGTGTTCGGCTCGTCCGGCGGGGCGAACTTCCTGACCAAGCTGACCGCCATCTGCGCCTTCATCTTCTTCACGAATTCGCTGGCCCTGGCCTACATGTCGAGCCAGTCGGATTCGCGCCGCCTGCAGCGGATCGCGGAGAAGAAAGCCCTGGCCAAGAAGTCCGAGGAGGCCGCGAACGCGAAGATGCTGACCGACATCGAGAAGCAGCGCGAGGCGAAGGCCAAGGCCGAGGTGAACAAGAGCGAGGGCACTCCCGCCGAGGGCGCGGCGGCCGAGGACGAGGCGCCGACGGCACCAGAGAAGGCGCCGGCCGCGGACAAGCCGGCGGCCGACCGGACCGCCCCCGCCCTCAAGCTCACGCTGCCGGGCAAGGCACCCGCCGAAGGCAAGCTCGCCGCCGAGCTGAAGCTGGACAAGACCGAAAAACCGGCGGCCGCCAAGAAGGCCAAAGCGCCGGCCGAGAAGCCGGCCAAGCCCTCCGCGGAGAAGAAGGCCGCGGCCGAAAAGCAGCCTGCCGAGAAGCAGGCCGCCCCAGCGGACAAGCCGACGGCCGAAAAGCAGCCTGCCGAGGACAGCCCGCCCGCGGAAAAGAAGCCGGCCAAGAAGCCGGCCGCCGCCGAGGGCGCCGGCGAGAAGCCAGCGGCCGAGTAGCGGCCGCGTGGCCGAAGAGCCGCCGCGTGGCCGAAGAGCCGCCGCGTGGTAGAGTGGCGAATGGCCCTTCTGCCATTCGTGAAAGTCGAAGGACTGGGAAATGATTTCCTGGTGGTCGATCTGCGCCCGGGCAAGCCGGCGCAGCCGCTCGCGGAGATGGTGACCCGGCCCGACGTCGTGCGTGCCCTATGCGATCGGAACTTCGGGGTCGGCGGCGACGGCGTGCTGGCCATCCTACCGGGCGACAGGGGCGACGCCCGCATGCGCGTGCTCAACGCCGATGGCAGCGAGGCCGAGATGTGCGGCAACGGCATCCGCTGCGTCGCCAAGATTCTGCACGACACGGATCCGGCCTTGCGGCGGGACATCCTGCGCATCGACACGGGCGCGGGCCTGCTCACCTGCCAGCTCGACGTCGAAGGCCAGCGCGCGTCCTCCGTGACCGTGGAGATGGGCGTGCCCCAACTGGTGCCGCGCCTGGTGCCGGTGGCAATCGATGCGCCTCGCCTGGTGCGCGCGCCCCTGCCCGCTTCTGGCCACGACTTTGCCTTCACGGCGGTCTCGATGGGCAACCCGCACGCCGTCATCTTCATCGACGACCCCGCCGCCAACCTGCGCGAGCTGGCCGCGACCTTTGGTCCGGGCATCGAAACCCATTCCCTGTTCCCCCGCCGGACCAACGTCGAGTTCGCAGCCTTGCGCCAGGGCGCCGATGGCTGCCCCGAGATCCATCTCGTGGTCTGGGAACGGGGCTGCGGCATCACCCTGGCGTGCGGAACTGGCGCCTGCGCCACCGTCGTGGCCGCGTGCCTCGAAGGGCGCGCCAACGCCGATCGCGAGATCCCGGTGCACCTGCCCGGCGGCACGCTCTTCATCACCGTGAAAGCCGGCGCCGCGAGTCCTGACGGCCCGACCTACGCAGGCGTGGCCATGCGCGGCCCCGCGAACATCGTGTTCGAGGCCGCCGTGGATCCATCCGCGATCCACCTGCCCGCCAGGACCGGCGACGAGGCGAAGTTCCGGGAACCGTCGACCCTGCTGCGTTCCGGCTGAGTCAGAACAAACTCCCCTGCCCGCTCGCGTTCTGATTGGGCAGGGGTATCTTGAGGTGTTCGAAGGCCTGCGCCGTCGCCGCGCGGCCGCGCGGCGTGCGCACGAGAAAGCCTTC
>JADGRD010000385.1 GCA_017881285.1 Pseudomonadota bacterium
GGCCCGGAGGGGCCTTTGGGGCCGGAAGGGCCGCTAGGTCCACTGGGACCGCTCGGACCCGAATCCCCGAACACCACCGTGTCGCTCGCGGCGCCGTCGGTGTTGCACTTGTGGCCGCGGCCGTCGAAGTAAAGCGTGCGCTTCAAGGAGCTCATCGAGATGATGGTGAAGTCCGACGAAGCCGATGTGCGCGCCAGCCTGCAAGGCCGGGCGCCAGCGGTGTAACCGGATAACAGCTTCTAGCCCGCGGCCGGCGCGGGGAGCCGCAAGAACCTGACGGCCAGGGGGTACCAGCGCGGGGTATCGCTCGCCGAGAAAAATCGGCGTGGGTCGAGCAGGCGCAAGACGCGCGTGCGATCGAAAGCGTTCTCGCACCAGACCGGCGAAGCCGACAGGTCGTCGAGGTAGTAATGGGTGAACATCTTGAAGAGGTCGGAAGTCGTCCTGGCCGTGAGCGCGTGTTCGAAGTACCGAGTCCGGGCGTGATACTCGAATGTCGCCACGAACGAGTCGCCCTGGAAGAACTCGTTGATCGCCCGCACCATCCCCTGACGAATCGATGGCTCGATATGCTCGAATACGGAGATGGTCACGATATGGGTCACTTCGGGGCGCGCGACCAGCAGTGCCTTGAGTCCGTCGTAGGTCGCGGCGGACCGGTCGAACTCGACGTTGTCCGGTGGCAACGCCTCCGCCTTGATGCTGGGATCCATCACGATGACCCGTCTGGCCTGGGTGGACAACAGCGACGAGAAGAATCCGACCCCCGTCAGAGGCGAACCGCCGCCGATGTCGAGGATGACCGAGCGGTTGTCCAGATTCATGAGCTCGATGGCGCGCAGGTACTCCCAGAATCTCTGGCTGACCCGGCCGCCCCCGTAGTGGGGGCCGTCCCACTCCGCGGGGTGGTCAGGTGAGGCGTACCTCCGCCAGAGCTCGGCTTTGAGACGGTCGGTCGTACTTTGAGGCAGCATGAGAGAGCGTCGCGGTCGTGCGACCTTAGCGAAGTTGCTGCCCTGTGTCCACGGCGTTCCCGCACCCCTATTCGCTACAAGGCAAATGTCCGATAACAGATATTATGTCAACTAGGAGCCTGGCCGCCGAATTGCGACCTTTGCCCGCTCCGCCCTCGCCCGACTCTCTGCATCCTGGTCCGCCTGCGCTTCCAGGCTCTGCGTCTTATCCTGGTGAAGCCGGCGCAGGTCTTCGAGAACCTGCTCCAGCTCCGCGGAACGCCCGGGCTGGGCCTCGATGGCCGCGATGGTCTTCTCGATTGCATCCTTGTCCCGCAGGGCGCGCGCCCGGATGGCGTCGTACATCTCGCGGAATCCGGCGTGGAATGCCTGCAACTCGTCACCCTTGCGCAGGTGCCGGAGATCCTCCGGCATCTTGTTGTCGCGGATGCGCGCGAAGACCGAGCCAATGTTGTGCAATGGTCCGGCGATCTTGTGCGTCATCCAGATCCCGGCGGCCGTCACGGTCAGCACGAGCAGCATCCCAAAGCCGGCGATGGCCCACAGAACCACCCGGTCCTTGGCCTGGAATTGCTGCTGTAGTTCCCGCTCCGTGCTCGGATCGACCGAGGCCGTCAGGGTCACGATGCGCGTGGTTTCCTGGGTGGCGACGTAGATGCGAGAGCCGAGAATGGCGGTCAAGAATACCGCCACCGCGATGATGAACACCGTGTAGCGAAGCTGAAGCCCAACATCGAGCAGATAGTTGCGCAGTCGCCGCTTGTGCTGCGGCCCTCTCTCGTTTTTCGTCATAGACATGCTCCTTCGCCTCGTTCCATCCGTTGCTAGCCCCCCTGAGACTTGAAGTAGCCGACAAGACTGTCCGCTAGTTGGCCGGCGGAGGCTTCCAGGCAGTCGTGCCGGGCGTTTTGCCGGTCCCGATCACGCTTGCCCCCTTGTACCGCGGCGCCAGCGCTGGTCCACAGGATAACGCTTCGCGATGGCCAGCGGGCGATCAGGACCTTGACCTCGCAGCTCGTTTCGAGCGCCGACCCGGACTCCTTGTCATCGAGCTTGAGCACGTTGCCGTCCACCAGGAAGGCCGGCCGGCCTCCCTTGCCGAGGTTCTTTTCCTCCGCGCCTTCAAGCACGACGACGTTCGGGAGATCGGCCAAGGACTTGCGCAAGGTGCCCCTGAGCAGACCAATGAGATTCGCGTCGGCGGCTTTACTTCCGCCGGTAAACGGACCAAACTTCAAGTAAACCTTTCGATCTTTGCTGTCCGCGCCGCCGGACGGCGGAGCCGCCCGGAGCGAGGCCAGCGCCTTTTCCGCCTGACCGCGCACGAAACCGTCATCTTCCCGCTGGAGCAGCGCTTTGAGTGCGGCGGACGCCTTGTCCCCGCCGAGCTTGCCCAGGGACTGCGCGGCCATGGCCCGCACCGTCTTGTTGTCGTCGCCGAGAGCCCGGACCAGTGAATCGACCCCGGCCTTGTCGCCGAGCTTGCCAAGGAGCAGCGCGGCCTGGGTGCGTACCTTGAAGCTCGGATCCGAGAGCAACGCGGTGGACAGCTCGTCCGTCTTGCTCGCGGCGAACCCGCTCGACGCCATGCCAATGGCCAGAGCGAGCATGACGGCGGCGGGCGCGGCCTTCATTCGGACCGAGGCGGCTCCTCGACCGGCCAGTGCGTGGGGAGCTCGACCACGAACGCGGTTCCCGCGGCGGGGGTGTCTTCGATCGAAAGCGAACCGTGGTGAGCCTCCACTATGATCTTGGCCAACGCCAGCCCCACCCTGTGCGCCGCGCGCGTCGGCTTCTCCTTCATGTGGCCGGCGAACGGATCGAAGATGCCGCTTCGGGCAGCGATGGGGATCTGGTGCCGATCCCCGTACACGCGCAGGCGCGCGACGCCGTCCTCGGAGGACGCGCGGAGAAAACACTTCTGGTTGTCGGCCTGCCGCAGGACGAAGGTCGCGAGGTCCGAGATGGCCTCGTTGAGGCACTTCTCGTCCCCGCGGACCGGCGATGAATACGCCGAATTGTCGACGACGATGGCCTTGCGCAGGCTGCAGGCCAGGTGCCCGAGGCCGGATTGGACGGTCGCGCAAACCTCGGAGAGCAGCACTTTGTCCTGCTTGAGACTGACGTCGCCGGTCTCGAAGCGCTCGAACTCGATGACCGTGCGCAGGTTGCGGACCATTTCGTGGAAAGTGGCGCGGGTCTCACGCACGCACTCGTCGAACTCGGCCCGCAGCTTCTTGTCACGGACCTCCGATTGCTGGGCGACGTATTCGAAGTTGGCCGCAATGGCGCCGAGCGAATTCTGCACATCGTGCACCAAGCCGCGGACCCAGCGCCGTTTGTCGGAAATGGCGTTGCTTTGCGCCTGCCGCCGGCCGTCCACCCGCCGAAACATCGCCTGCGAGCGCAGCAGCGCCCACAAGCGGGCGCGCCGTTCCGCCTTGCTGGTGCCGACGGAAAAGATCGCGTCGGCGCCAGCCGCCATGGCGTCGAGGCGATAGAGATCGCTCGGCCGGCCGTGCAGAAAAAGAATCACCGGCAAGAAATGGCTGCGCGCGTTTGCCTTCAATCGCGCGCAAAGATCGACACCCCCTGCCTCGGAGATCCGCTCGTCGATGAGCACCACACCCGGCCGATGAAGCAGCGCTTCCTCGAAGCCCAGCTCGGCCGAGCTCACCGCCTGGACGTTGATACCTTCCGAACGCAGAAACTCGAGCAGGGGCCGAGACGACTCCCGATTGGGAGAGATGACCAAGCCCTCGACCGTGCGAGGCGACGCCGCCACTACTTCTCGCGTCGTCCGTTGATTCGGAAGCATGCGGCGCGTTCTCCTCCCGTGGTCACGGTAACAAAGGCGTCTCCATCTTTCAATGTGGTTGGACTGCTGGCGGCAACACGTGCGCCGATGAGACGGGCCCGAAGTAGATGCAGGTAGATGTAGGTAATTTGACTTCATTTAATCACATGTCTTACCATGTGTGCATGAGCAAGATGATTTCCGGTCACGAGACAGAGCTCGCTAGCCCAGAGAAGCGCCAGCACCTTCGCTTCGACAAGGTCTTCCCCGTGCGAGTGGAATCGGTGCTCTTCGGGGAATTGCCCGGCGTGGCACGCAACGTATCCGCCGGCGGCATCTTCATCGAAATGCGCGAACCCCTGCCCCTCGGCTCTCGCGTTCGCGTCTCCTTCTCCAGCCCGGACGAAACGGCGGAGGTTGTGGCCATTGGCGAGGTCAAGAACCACTACTTCATGAACTTCGTCCAGGCGGGCGCGACGCGCTCGGTTTCCGGGATGGCGGTGCGCTTCGAAGGCTTCGAGAACGAAAGCCGTCAGATCCTGGAAGACTGCCTCAACCGCTTCCGCATCCTCAACTAGAACTTTCTACTCCGCGATGCGCGGGCGGACGACGATGGTTTCCTTGAGCGGCACGGTTACGTCCGCATCGATGGGTATTTCGACCTCGCGCGGCCCGGCGACGATGGCCAAGGTCTTGGCGCCCTCGCGGATGCTGATCTCGTAGCGCCCAGGAAGGATCCCCGCGAATTCGAAACGTCCGCTCGCCTCGTCTAGATTGGCGACGGCAGGCCGAGGAAAGGCCAAGGGCGATGACCGGCTCACGAGCAACGCCCGCGTTCCGGGCGAGAGGCGAAAAGCAGCATCCGGCGAAACGTGGCCCTTGACCCGCGACCCCTTTTGTTGGAGCGAGAGCGTCACATCGACATCGCCTCCGTCGGGGAGCTCGATCTTTTCCGGCGGGTAGGCCAGCATGTCGCCCTTGCGCGCCCACAGATAGTA
>JADGRD010000386.1 GCA_017881285.1 Pseudomonadota bacterium
CTCTCCGTCGAAGATCCCGTGCTGCGTGCCACCGACTTCCGCCCGGCGTGGAAGACGCTCAAGTAACCGGCGCGAGTGCTCGCCTTCTCACAGTTTCGGCGTCACCTTCATCACCGTGCCCGCCAAGAGGTTCGACCAGTAGACGCTGGTGCCGTCAACCGCGATGCCAGCGGGGTTGGCCTGGCCCGAGGCGAGGGTCGTGACCGTCCCGCCTCCGATGGCGACCTTCATGATCGTGCCGTTGTCGTGCGTCCAGTAGACGTTCGTGGCGTCCACGGCGATAGGTCCCGGCCCGGCCCGGCCCGAGGCGAGAGTCGCGAGGGTGCGCCCGCTGCCGCCACCTGCGCCGGCGTCCACGCCGACTGCGCTGCGCACGTGGTAGGTCATTTTCTGGCCGCCATTCACGACGGCACGCAGAGACGTGGTGCTGTCCATGGTGATCGTCAGATACTCGCCGTTCGCGAAACTCGCGACGACGGGCGAGCCGCTGAAGTAGACGATGGCTTCGCCCCAATCGCAGTAGGTCGGGGTACACGCGCCGTAAACGTGAATGCCGAGCTCCGTACTGCTCCTCTTCACGATATCGATGACCGCGACGCCGTCCCAACGGGAATCGTCAGACACCCAGAAGCCCGCGTAGTCGGCCAGGGTCGCGCCCGCCGTGTCCAAGGCGCCGTCGACGGGCGTGCCTCCGCCCGTGCCCATGACGCCGCCGGTGCGGCTGCCGCCGGTTCCAAGGGTGCCACCCGTGACCAGGGCGCCACCGGTAGCGGGAATTCCGCCGGTCGCCGGGGCTCCGCCCGTGGCGATGCGGCCGCCGGTTCCGACCCCACCGCTGCCACCGACGCCAACGCGTCCGCCGGTGGAGACGGTTCCACCCGTTGCGAGCGTGCCCCCGTAACCGGTTCTGCCTCCGGTTGCGCTGCTGCCGCCGGTGCCGATGCGTCCGCCGGTGCCGAGGCTTCCGCCCACCGATGGGGCGCCACCCGTCGCGAAGCCTCCACCCGTGCCGCTCAGCCCTCCCGAAGCGATGGCGCCGCCCGTGCCAGCTCGTCCGCCGGTGCCCGTTCCGCCACCTGCCGCCAAGCCGCCGCTCCCAGATGACCCACCCGCCGAAGGCAATATTCCCGCGGGCCTCTCATCGAGCGGAGTTCGACTGCACGCCATCAGAATTGCGGGCAGGACCACGACGCACCCAAGCCAGCGCATGGATAAAGGTTACCACCGGTGTGCGGTAACTCATCGTGCAGTCAAAGCCCGAAGCACGCATGCGTGTCGGCGCTCACTATGGCTGAATCGTGGTTTCATCGAGCGGCGGCCATGCGAGACCGTGGTAGATCCCGCCCGGCGTGATTCGACTCGACAACATCAGCAAACAGCACGGGCCGCAGATCCTGTTCATCGATGCCAGCGCGGCCATCCTGCGCGGCGAGAAGATCGGGCTGGTGGGGCCGAACGGCGCGGGCAAGTCCACGGTGTTCCGCCTCATCATGGGCGAGGAATCCGCGGACGACGGGCAGATCTCGATCGATCGCAACGTGACCATCGGGCACTTCAGCCAGGACGTGGGCGAGATGCGGGGCACCTCGGCCGTCGTCGCCACCATGGACGGCGCGGGGCCGGTGTCGGCCATGGCCAAGGAAATGCGCGAGCTGGAAAGCGCGATGGCCGACCCCGCGCGCGCCAGCGAGCTCGATGCGCTGGTGGACCGCTTTGGCCACGTGCAGGCCCGCTTCGACGAGCTGGGCGGCTACGCGCTCGAGGCGCGGGCGCGCGAGATCATGGCCGGGCTTGGCTTCTCGCAAGAGATGATGGACGGCGACGTGGGCAACCTGTCGGGCGGGTGGAAGATGCGGGTGGCCCTGGCGCGCATTCTGCTGATGCGGCCCAACGTCCTGCTCCTCGACGAACCCTCGAACCACCTCGACATCGAATCCATCATCTGGCTCGAGGGCTTTCTCAAGAACCACGACGGCGCGCTGCTCATGACCACGCACGATCGCGAGTTCATGAATCGCGTGGTCGGCAAGATCATCGAGATCGACGGCGGCGTGCTGACGACCTACTCGGGCAACTACGACTTCTACGAGAAGCAGCGCGCGCTCGGCGAGGCGCAGGCCGAGGCCGCCTACCAGCGCCAGCAGGCCATGCTGGCCAAGGAGATCCGCTTCATCGAGCGGTTCAAGGCGCAGGCCTCGCACGCGGCGCAGGTGCAGTCGCGGGTCAAGAAGCTGGACAAGATCGAGAAGCTGGAGCCGCCGCGCCGCCGCCGGACGCTGACCTTCGCGTTTCCGCCGACGCCGCGCTCGGGCGAGGACGTGGTCAAGCTGGCGGGCGTCGGCAAGGCCTACGGGTCGAAGGTCATCTACGACAACCTCGATCTGATGATCCGGCGCAAGGAGCGCTGGGCCGTGATGGGCGTCAACGGCGCCGGCAAGTCGACCTTGCTCAAGCTGGTGGCCGGCGAGATCGTTCCCGACGCAGGCACGGTCACCCTGGGCGCGGGCGTCCGCCTCGGCTACTTCGCCCAGCATGCCATGGAGCTGCTCGATCCCGACAAGACCGTGTACGAGACCCTGGAAGAAGCCTTCCCTCTGGCCAGCGTGGGCACGCTGAAATCGCTCGGCGGCTGTTTCGGCTTCTCCGGCGGCGACATCGACAAGATCTGCCGCGTGCTCTCCGGTGGCGAGAAGGCGCGCGTGGTGATGGCTCGGCTACTCTTCGATCGCCCCAACCTGCTCGTCCTCGACGAACCCACGAACCATCTCGATCTAGCGACAAAAGAAATGCTGCTCTCGTCCCTGCGCGACTTCGAGGGCACCATGCTCTTTGTCTCGCACGATCGCCGCTTTCTCTCCGCGCTCTCGAACCGCGTGCTCGAGCTAGTACCCGAAGGCGTTCATACCTACGGCGGCGGCTACCTCGAGTACGTTGCCCGCAGCGGCCACGAGGCGCCGGGTCTGCGCGCGTAGCGGCATCAAGCGCTTCTACGGCGACGACGATCTGGGAGTGGACGGCAGCCCACTCGCGAACCGCCACGTGGAGTACGCGGAATAGCGAGGGTGACGCTTAGCCTCGTCGCGGCCGACGTGTGCGCGCGGGCCCGTCGCCCGTGAGTGGGTTCAACCATCGCAGTCCCGCGAAGCGGATGAAATCCGCGTCCGTCGTGTGCACCACGGCGTCGTGCTCGATCGCAACAGCGGCGATCTGGGCGTCGGTCACGAGGTTGCCGGCGGTGCCGAGGGATTCCAGGAGGCCGAGCACGCGCTCGCAGTGCTCTGGTGTTGTCTCCGGGATAGTCACGGTGTCTTGCTGCAGCCAGGATCGCACATGCGCGACGGCCTCCGTCGTGGTCAGTGGGTGGTGAAACGCACGCGGGTTGGTACCGACGCGAAGGAAGCCAAAGGCCACGACCTCGGGCAAGATGACTGGCTCTTCTCCCACCAGGCATGCCTGCCACCACGATGCGGCCTTGGGGTGGAACGGCGAGCTGGAATCGTAGGCGTACAGCAGGAGATTGACGTCAGGGACGATCATCCGCGAGGTCCCCGCCGGCCTTTGGCCAGGATGGCATCTACCTCCAGCTCATCCACGAGCTTGTTGAGGCTCGTCGGATCGATGCCAGCACGCAGACCCATGGGGCGAGCCCTGACCACGAACCTCGGCCGGTCCTTCGCTTTTGACTTGGCGCCGAGCCCAGCGCGGATCGCGTCGTTCAGCGCTTGCTTGAAGGACCTGCGGCGGCTGTGCATGGCATTCCGTAGCAGCCGCTCCGCGTCGGCGTCCAGTGTCACCGTCGTTCGCATCGTGACAGCATGATGCTCGGAGCATTTGCTGTCAAGATGCCACTCCTTGGCGGCACGGGACGCGCGTGCTTTGCGCTACACGTACCGGTTGACCAGATTCTCCAGCATCTCCTGCTGGCCCGAGCGCGGCTTCGGATCGATCTTGTCCTTGAGCACGCGCTCCGAGATGGCGGCGAGGTCCATCTTCTTGTCCATGATCTCCTTGCCGAGGCCGCCTGTCCAACCCTGGTAGCGGGCGTCGATGGCGCCTTGCAGCTTGCCGGACTCGATCATCTTGTCGGCGATGAGCAGCGCGCGGGCGAGGATGTCCCTCGGCAACTGCCTATGGACCTACGCCCATGTCGGCAAAGGGCGGGGCGGCGAAGTTCGGCAGCGACATGGCGGGAGAGTCGGCGCGAATGGCCAGGTTGCCGGTGGCCTCGTCGACGAACAGGACGGAGGTGTCGGGTAGATTGTCCTTGATCGAGGTGTACGCGGCGTAGGTCGTCGCCTCCCCGCTCTGGAAGGTCGCATTGCCGGAGCCCACGTTGCGCTCGAATACGCAACCCTCGGGCGGAAGCCAGTGGCTCCCGCTGGCGCTGACCACGGTCCAGTCGTTGGGGATGGCGGCACAGGCCGGGTACTTGCTGAGCCAGGGCTCTTGCTGGTAGCCGACGTTGGCGAGCTTCTCGAGCAGGTTCCAGCTGTCGCCGGGCGTGTTGTTGGGCATGCCGTTCGGCAGCCAGTCCACGCAGCGGCTGTCGGCGGCGATGCCCTCGCCCGAGCGGGCGATGACGTTGTTGACTATCACGTTGTCGCGGCCACCGCCGTGCAGGATGCCGTGCCCGCTGATCTTGTAGAGCAGGTTACCTTGCACCAGGATCCCGGATAGGCAGTCATCGAGATAGATGCCATGCACGCCGTAGCCCACGAACACCGACGAGATGTCGTGCAGGTAGTTGTACTGGATCTGGTT
>JADGRD010000387.1 GCA_017881285.1 Pseudomonadota bacterium
TTTTCGGACATCGACCTCGAACGCCAGATCGTGCTCGAAGAGATCCTAGACGATTTCGACGAGCGCGGGCAGCGAGTGAACGTGGACGACGTGGGGCGCGGCCACGCCTGGCGCGGGCATCCGTGGGGGTTTCCCAGCACCGGGCCGGAGCGCAACATCCGACGCTTCTCGCGGGCCGCCGCACTGGCGTACTTCCGCCGTCATTACGGCGCCCGCAACCTGGTCCTGGCCGCGGCCGGCCCGCGCGCGCACGCCCGCGTGCTGGCCCTGGCCCGGCAGGCGTTCGGCCGGTTGCCGGCGGGACGGCGCCGGACACCGCGGGCCGCGCCCCCGTCGCTCGCCGGGCCGCGCTTTCATTGCGTGCGCACCGACTCGGCCCAGGTCGAGGTGCAGATGCTCTTCCACGGGCTCTCCGACCAGCACCCGCGCTACCCGGCGCTGGTGGCGCTCTTGCGCTTGCTCGACGACGGGATGGCGACGCCGCTGCACTACCGCGTGTGCGATCGCAAGGGGCTGGCCTATCACGTCAGCGCGGGGCTGGAACCGCTCGGCGACACCTCGCTGGTCGAGATCGGCGCGGCCTGCGCGGCGGAGAAGCTGCCCGCCCTGCTCGGCGAAATCTTCGCCATCCTGCGCGAGTTGCGCGAGCGGCCGGCGGAGGCGCGCGAGCTCGACAAGGCCAAGCGCCGCTACGCTCGCGATCTGGAGGCCGGGTTCGACGATGTCGAGGGCCTCTGCGCCTGGTTCGGTGACAGCCTGCTCTTCGATCGGCCGCTGCGCAGCCCGGCCGAGCGCTACCGGCGCATGGCCCGGGTCAGCGCGGCGCAGGTCCAGCGCGTGGCCAGGGACATCCTGCGGCCCGAGCGCCTGGTGGTTACGGCCGTCGGCAACTTCACCGCGGCCGCCGCTCGCCAGGCGCGCTCGCTCGTGCGGAGCCTCGGCGCTGCTAGGACTTCTTCTTCTGCTTCTTCGAGGCGCCGCTAGCCTTTGTCGCTGGCGCGGCCGGGGGCGCCGTCGCCTCGGCGGCCAAGGTCAGCTTCTCCTTGACCGGCCGGCACGAATCCTTCTGGCAGAGGACGAAACCGGCCTCGGCCTCGATGACCTTCTTGCCCGGCTCGGACAAGGTCAGGACCACGTCGAAGCGCGCGGCGGTTTCACTGCTCGCGGCGAGATCAGCGCGCCCGAGCTGGGGTTTGTCGACGACGACGCCCGGCACCGGGGCCAGCTTCAAGCTCAGCGGCGCCTCCTGGTTGAGGTGCCAGCCCCGCTTGGCCGTGATGGTCACGCTGGCGGTCGCCTTGCCGCCCACGGCCGCGGTTCCGTCGGTCTTCTTGATCTCGAAGGTATCGGCCGCGGCGAACGCGCGGGTGGAGAAACAGAAGAGAGAGGCGAAGACGAGGGCGGTGCGCATGGGTCTTCTAGAGAGTCTAGGAACGCGGACACCCGCCTGCAAACTCATTCGCACCCGGACGCGGAATCGGTTAGCCTATGCCTATGCCACCGATCATCGACAAGCCGGAAAGGGCGCGTCAGTTCGCCCGGGCGATCGCCTCTGATCTTGCGATGTACAACGAGGCGAAGCTGGTCCAGGGCATCCAGAACGACACTCTCTTCGACGCGATGAAGGACGAGATCGAGGAAGGCCGGCAGCACTTCCGCTCGCGGGTGACGCCCGAGATTGCGGCCACGAATCTTTTCGATCGGGCGCTGGTCGACATCTTGCTCAAGCAGCGCGGGCAAGGCGTCAAGTCCAAGATCTGGTGACTCCTAGGCCGTCGAACAGAGCGGTCCTGGAAGCCGGGTCGGACGGCACGCGCAGGTTCACCGTGGGCGCGGACCTTGCGGGCCGGCGGCTCGACGTGGTGCTTGCCGAGCGCCTCGATTTCGTGTCCCGCACGCAGCTCTCGCGTCACATCGCCGAGGGCGCGGTCACCTTGAACGGCGGCCCGGCGGCGCCGTCGCACAAGGTGCGGTCCGGCGACGTGGTGGTGTGGACCAGACCGGCCGTGCGCGAGGTCGAGCTGGCCGCGGAGGCGATCCCCCTGCGCATCGTCTACGAGGATACGCATCTGGTGGTCGTGGACAAGCCGGCCGGGCTGGTGGTGCATCCGGCCGCGGGCCACGAGGACGGCACGCTGGTCAACGCGCTCTTGGCCCATTGCCAGGACCTGCGCGGCATTGGCGGCGAGCTGCGCCCCGGAATCGTGCACCGGATCGACAAGGACACCTCGGGCCTGCTCGTTGTGGCCAAGGACGACCCGACCATGAACGCGCTGGGCGCCGACTTCAAAGTCCACCGCATCAAGCGCGTCTACGAGGCGCTGGTGGTTGGCCGGCCGGCGCATGCGGCCGGCAAAATCGACACCTTGCACGGCCGCGATCCGCACGACCGCAAGAAGTTCAGCATCAAGGTGAAGACCGGCAAGCGCGCTATCACCAACTGGCGCGTGGTGGAGGAGCTGGGCCAGGCCACGCGCGTGGAGGCCGAGCTCGAAACCGGGCGGACGCACCAGGTGCGCGTGCACTTCGCGGCCATGGGCTGCCCGCTGCTCGGGGACGCGACCTACGGGCGGCCACCGCGCGACGAGGATCTGCGCGCGATTGGCAGAGAGCTCGGCCGGCAGGCCCTCCACGCGCGGGTCTTGGGGTTTCATCACCCGGCGAGCGGCAAGTGGATGGAGTTCGCATGCGCGCCGCCCGAGGATTTCATGGCTGCTCTCGCGGCACTGCGGAATTTGGTGGCGTGATGGAAACGCAATTCGTGCGCGGCGCGGGTGGGGACGAGCTGCCACTCCTGGTTTCGCCGATCGTCGCAGCGGGCTTCCGCCACGGCTTCACCACGCGCGCGGGTGGCGTAAGCGAGCCGCCCTTCGCTTCGTTGAACCTGGGCTGGAAGTGGGGCGACTCGGCGGAGCATGTGGCCGAGAATCATCGCCGGCTGCTGGCCGTCGCGGGTGCGACCGCCATGTTTCGCGCCGTGCAGGTCCACGGGGTTCGCGTCCTGCGCGTGGGCGGAGCCGACGATCCCGCGCTCGTTGCCGCCCAGGAGGCCGACGGTCTGGCAAGCAGCGAGTTGGGTCTCGGCCTTTCCGTTCACGTCGCGGACTGCACCCCGATTCTAGTGGCCTGTCCCAAGACGGGCGCGTGCGCGGCTCTGCACGCGGGCTGGCGGGGCACCGTCGCGGGCATGGCGGCCGCTGGCGTACGGAACATGGTCGCGCAGTTCGGCTGCCGGCCGCGCGATCTGCGCGTGGCCTTGGGTCCCTGCATTGGCGCGTGCTGCTTCGAGGTCGGCCCCGAGGTCACAAGCGCTATTCTCGCAGCCATGCCCGCCGCCGGGGAAAACGGCGTGATTCTCGCGCCGCCGGGCAAGAAACCCCGCATCGATCTGCGCCGTCTTCAACGCGTGCAACTCGAAGCCGCCGGCGTCCCGCCCGAGAGCATCGACGCCAGCTCCGACTGCACCTTCTGCGATCCGCGCGGGCGTTTCTTCTCGTTCCGCCGCGCCGGCCGCGCCACTGGCCAACTCGTCGGTTTCATCGTGCGCGTGGCGTAGCGGGCCTCGGCGTAAGCAACTTGCGGCCCCCGATTGCCGAGAATCTGTCCATGACTGAACAGAATCTCGTGCCCTTGGACCGAATCGAGCGTGCCATCCTTGCCCTGCGCGGACAGAGGGTCCTGTTGGACGCCGATCTTGCGGCGCTGTACGGTGTCGAGACGAAAGCCCTCAACCGCGCCGTCAAGCGCAACCTATCGCGCTTTCCGGCCGACTTCATGTTTCGCCTCACGAAAGCGGAGACGAGCGGGTTGAGGTGCCAATTTGGCACCTCAAAGGACCGTGGAGGCCGTCGCTACTTGCCCTACGCATTTACCGAGCAAGGCGTGGCGATGTTGTCGAGTGTCCTGCACAGCTCCCGTGCGGTGCGGGTGAACATCGGGATCATGCGGGCCTTCGTGCGGCTCCGCCAGATGCTCCAGACCAATGCCGATCTCGCCCGCAAACTCGCCGTGCTGGAACGGAAGTGCGACGCCCAGTTCAAGGCGGTTTTCGAGGCCATTGGCGAACTGATGACGCCGCCGGTGAAGCCCAGACGACCAATCGGTTTTGGCAGCGGTGGCCGGTGAATCAGTGCGGGGAGGGGGACTCGAACCCCCATATCTTTCGATACCAGATCCTAAGTCTGGCGCGTCTACCAGTTCCGCCATCCCCGCGCGGGAACGACTTGGCAATGGTGCCAAGGCCGCCCGGGAGGGACAAGTGCATTTTCGCTGCGCCGTCGCTCAGTTCACCGGCCCGGCCTCGGGCCGCGAGACGCTCATGATGCGGGCGTGCGCGAGGATTTCGTAGGTCTGCTTGGTCGGATTGAAGACGCGCATCTCGATCTCGATAGGGCCGGCGTCGCGGCAGTAGGTCGTGCGCGTGACTCGGTCGGGATCGCGCCGCACCTCCTCGACGACGGCGCAGTCGCGATAGCTGCCCGAGGCCAGGGTCACGGTCTTGCCGGCTTCGGCCACGGTCGCCGTTCCGTCGGACACGGGCCAGGCGGAGCCGGGGCGCAGCGGCGGTTTCAAGATGTAGTCACCGGGCAAGCTGCCTTCGCGGCGAGCAATTCCGTCGGGAAGGAGGGCGTACTCGATGCGCTCCTCGCCGTGCTTGATGACCGCGACATCCCGCCGCCGTTCGGCCACGGAGTAGAGCGCCAGCACGGTCGTTCCCTCGCGCTCGATTTCGTAGGCCCATCCCCAACCGGGCAGC
>JADGRD010000388.1 GCA_017881285.1 Pseudomonadota bacterium
ACAGACACGCTGGCACGGATACGCGATTTCCTACCCGTCGGCTGGTGCGAACGCGCGATCACCGGGGCCGGCACTGCCCGTCGGAAAGTCGTCACGCTATCGTTGCGAAGACGCTACAAAGCCCATGGCATGGACACTAGCGCGCGCTACGCAAGGGCTCGTCCGTGGAATTCAGCCTTGGACAAAATCCGGCCCGCGACGTCGCTCCTTTTTGCAAGGATCACAGTCAGTTGTCCATGTGTCGGACGCCCGCGCGCGGGCCCGAATAGCCGCGCGCCCTATCTGGCGATGACGTATGTCCGCAGATCTCCGTCAGCTCCGCAACGACGCGATTTTCGTCTTGCCGGTCTTCGTGAGGGTTGGTATCAAAGGCCTCCCGCCAACAGAGCCGTTCGGCTCGACCCATGCGTGGGGAGCCAGATTGGCGCCTGGGCATCGCTGTTGGCGAATTGGGGGTTAGTCTGTCTAATGGTTTGTATTTGTTGATCTTTTATCGACTCGTGAGCTGTGGATAGGACATGCTAGCACTTTGGGGTGAGGCCGTACGATCGGTCGAAGAAAGAGTCAAGCCGACGCACCGTGACCAGTGGCTGCGTCCCATCACCTGCCTAGGGTTCGAAGGCAGCCAAATCCGGTTGCACGCGCCCAACCGCTACCACAAAGAGTGGTTTGAGGATCACTACCTGCCCGCGATCCTCTCGAACCTCGAAAGTCGGACCAAGACAACCTACTCCGTCCTTTTCGAAGTAGGGGAAGAGGAGAAGACCAAGGTGGCCTCTCGGCAAGTCGTTGATGCTCCACCGGCGGCGGAGCCTTCCGCTCCCGTGCCCAGGCCCAAGGGGCTCGATACCCGCTACGAATTCGACAACTTCGTGGTCGGGAACACCAACCAGTTCGCCCACGCGGCCGCGCGCATGGTCGCCGACGCGCCCGCTTCGAAATACAACCCTCTGTTCATCTTCGGGGGTGTGGGTCTCGGCAAGACCCACCTGCTTCATGCCGTCGGACATGAGATCCACCGCCAGCACCCGGAATGGAATATCACGGTCGTGAGCTGCGAGCAGTTCGTCACGAGCTTCATCGGCTCGATGCTGAACCAGCGCCGGCAGTCCGGGCACCCCAACTCGATCAACCTCATGGAGGAGTTCCGCCACCGCTATCGGGAAGCGCCGGATGTGCTCCTCGTCGATGACATCCAATTCCTGGCGGGGAAGGACAGCTCGCAAGACGAGTTCTTCCATACCTTCAACGCCCTTCACCACGCCCACAAGCAGATCGTCCTCACCTGCGACAAGCTGCCCGCGGAACTGCCGGGCGTCGAGGAGCGCCTGCGCAGCCGTTTCACCTGGGGGCTCATCGCCGAGATCGGCCACCCCGATCTCGAGACTCGCGTGGCCATCCTCAAGCGCAAGGCCGAGCTCGAAAACATCGACCTTCCCGACGACGTCGCCCTGACAGTCGCCACGCGCTTCCGCTCGAACGTGCGCGAACTGGAAGGCGCCCTGGTGCAGCTCTCGGCGCGTGCCTCGCTCCTCGGCTGCACGATCACCAAGGAAGTCGCCGAGGAGATCTTGAAAACCATTGCGTCGCCCGGTCCCACGGGCCTGACCGTCGAAGCGATTCAACGCGAGGTTTGCTCCTACTTCGAGGTCAAGCTCTACGACCTCAAGGGCCCCAAGCGCCATCGCGCCGTGTCTCATCCCCGCCTGATCGCGATGTACCTGTCGCGGCAGCTCACCCAGATGAGCTATCCCGAGATCGGCAGCCGGTTCGGAGGCAAGGATCACTCGACGGTGATTAGCGCGTTTCGCAAGATCGAAAAGAAGATCGCAGAAGATCCCAGCCTGCGCAGTGTTGTTTCGACCCTCACCAGCCGGCTCCGCCAACGTTGACATGGGAACCCTGGGAGGGTTCCCAAACCCTCCCGCGCTCTGGCTCCGCCGGGCAAAGCCCGGCTTCGCCTACGCGATTGATGGAAACCCCGGGAGGGTTAGCTCTGCACTCGGCACCTGCCACCCACCCTGCCTCCCCCGCGCTTCGCGCGGCCTTCCCAAACCCTCCCGCGCTCTGGCTCCGCCGAGCAAAGCTCGGCTACGCCGACGCGGTTGATGGGAACCGTGGGAGGGTTAGCTGCGCACTCGGCGCCCGCTCCCCCCCTGCCTCCCCCTCGCTGCGCTCGGCCTCGCCAAATCTTCCCACGATAGTCCGCAGGCCCGCAGACCGTGAGCGAAGCTCGCCGTCTCCCCACTCGCTTAGCCTAACCTCGTCGACGCGGTTCCTTCGCGAGCCGGTCTCGCCACCGGAGCGCGTGCCATGGACGCGGTTCTCCTAACTTCGATGACCTTCGATGACCTTTTGATGACCTGTGGATAAGGTGCCATAAGGCTTGTGACCAAGACCGGGACAACCGGTCGTACCGCCCTACCCCCAGTTCATCCCCTTGCGCCGCCCGACTTTTCCCCAGCAGCAAACTGCCCGCCTCCGACGGAAAGCGCTTTCTGTCCACAAATTCACAGGCCCTAATACTTCTCCCAAAGTAGATCAAAAGAATATAGATTCTATGAGCGTGTTGATAGCTGACGACACTTGATCGAAGGTGACCGATGGACTTTCGCATAGGAAAGAATGACCTTCTGCGTGGGCTGTATCTGACCCACGGGATCGCGGATAGAAAGAACACCATTCCAATTCTGGCCAACGTACTCATTCGGGCCAGCGGGAAGGACAAGGTTCTCTTCGCGGCCACCGATCTCAAGGTCGCCATGATGGTTGGCGGGATCGCCAAGGTGGACGAAGAAGGTGGGATTACCGTGGGCGCGCGTCAGCTCTATGAGATTGTCAAAGGCTTGGGTGGCGAGGAGGTGCGTCTACAGCGGACGGAGCAGAACTGGCTCTTCATCGAGAGTGGGAAGACGGAATTCAAGGTCGTGGGCATGAGTGATCGCGATTTCCCCAAGCTGCCGTCCGTCGATGAGGTTCCATGCAGCAAAGTGGAATCCGGCGTCCTCGGCGAGATGATCGCCAAGACCCTGATTTCGATTTCGCAAGACGAAACGCGGCCGCATCTAGCCAGTGTCCTCTTCGAGAGCGACGGCGAGAAGGCGACCATGGTTTCGACCGACGGCCATCGGCTATCGAAGGTTTCGTGCGCGATGCCGGACGGACCCAAGTTGGCGGCGGGCGTGCTCTTGCCGAGAAAAGGCATCTCGGAGATCCGGCGAGCCCTGGAAGGAAGTGAAGGACCAAGCCAGATCGGGGTCGACCAGGGGGCCTTCGTGCTCAAGTTCGCCGAGGTGGTGCTGTCCGTGAAGCTGGGCGAGGGCATGTTTCCGCCCTACGACCAAGTCATTCCCAAAGACAACGACAAGAAGGTCGTGGTGGGGCGCGAGGAGCTCCTCGATGCGCTCCGCCGGGTTTCGATCATCGCATCCGACAAGACCTGGGGCATTCGTCTTTCCGTGGAGAAGGGCAAGCTGTCGATCGAGGCGGATAATCCCGACCTCGGCAACGCCAAGGCCAAGCTGGACGTCAGCTACAAGGGACCTGGTCTGCAGATCGGATTCAACGCCCGCTACTTCATCGACCTGCTCGCCGAGATGAGCGCGAAGGAGGTTTCCATCGAGCTCGGTGGCGATCTGGATCCAGCCCTGGTCAAGCCCTGCGACGGCACGGAATACCTGGGCGTGATCATGCCGATGAGACTTTGAGATGGGAACCCTGAAAGGGTTGGCTCTGCACTCGGCACCTGCCACCCGCCCTGCCTCCCCCGCGTTGCGCGCGGCCTCGCCAAACCCTCCCGCGATGGTACGCCACGCGAAGCGGTGGCAAAGCCGGCGGGCTTCCCACGCGGCCAGGACCGCGGCCGGCCGCCTTGCTCATTAGAAATCTACGCGTCAGGGGCTGGCGCAACCTCGCCAACGAGAGCCTGCCGCTAGGAGCACGTGTGACCGTGCTCTATGGCCGCAACGGCCAGGGCAAGAGCAACCTGCTCGAGGCGGCCTACTACGCGGTCACCTTTCGTTCGTTCCGCACCAACAGCACCGCCGATCTCGTGATGTGGGGCGCGGAAGGGGCCGACCTCGAGGCCGGGATCACGTTGCGAGGTCTGGAACGGACCTTGCGGGTTCGTCTGGGAGCGGGGAAGAAGTCAACGACCCTCGATGGTAAGGGGGTGCGGCGGGACGCGGAAGCGCTGGCAGGAGCGGGCGTCGTCATCTTCGGGCCAGACGATCTGCGCTTGCCCAAGGCGCCGGCGGCGGAGCGGCGGCGCGCCCTCGACCGCGCCGTGTTCGCCGTGCACCGGACCTACTACCGGGAGGCACTCGCCTTCGAGCGCGCGCTCAAAGCCAGAAATGGCGTACTTCGGCGTGGGGAATTCTCGAGGGATCTGCTCGAAAGCTACGACGAAGCCCTGGCCCTGACCGGCGCGCGCATCGTTTTGCGCCGGCGCGAGCTGGCTTCTTCGCTGGCGCCACGCTTTGCCGAGGCGTTCGGCGAAATCCACGGGCACCTCGCGGCGTGCATCCGTTACCGGAGTCACGCCCGCGTCGAGGCGGCAGCAACGGAAGATCAGCTTCGGGAAGCGCTCCGGCAGGGGCTGGAGGACAGCCGCGGCACCGACCAGCGACGAGGTTTCACCGGGTTCGGTCCCCATACCGACGACCTCGAGATGCTGCTTGGCGACCGGCTCGCGCGCGACCACGGCTCGCAAGGACAGATCCGCTCGCTGGTCCTCGCCTTCAAATTCGCGGAGCT
>JADGRD010000389.1 GCA_017881285.1 Pseudomonadota bacterium
ACGAACTTCACGCCTTCCTCGGCGAGTAACTTTGTCCGCCGCTCGACGATGCCCTTATCGAGCTTCATGGCGGGAATGCCATACATCATCAGACCGCCGATGCGATCGGCGCGCTCGAACACGGTCACCGCGTGCCCGGCCCGATTCAGCTCGGCGGCGCAGGCTAGGCCGGCGGGGCCGGAACCCACGACGGCGACCTTCTTGCCGGTGCGAAAGCTCGGCGGGCTCGCCTCGACCCAGCCCTCGCGGAAGGCCCGGTCCGCGATGGCGCACTCGATGACCTTGATCGTGACCGGCGGCGCGTTGATGCCGAGCACGCACGCGCCCTCGCAGGGCGCCGGGCACACGCGCCCGGTGACCTCGGGGAAATTGTTGGTCCGATGCAGGCGGTCGATGGCCTCGTGCCAGCGGCCCCGGTAGATGAGGTCGTTCCACTCGGGGATGAGGTTGTGCAGCGGGCAACCACTCGTTAACCCGTCGATGATCTTGCCGGTGTGGCAGAAGGGCACGCCGCAATCCATGCAGCGCGCGCCCTGCTCGCGCATGGTGGCCTCGGGCAGGTGCGAGTGGAATTCGCGAAAATCGGCCACGCGCTCGCGCGGCTGCCGGTCGGGCGGGACGGTGCGAGAGAATTCGAGAAACCCAGTTGGCTGACCCATGAATCCTATTTGCCGAACAGGCGGGCGGCGTCCTTGGAGTTTAGCTCGAAGGCCGCCATCTCGGCCTCCTCGCGCGACAGCCCGCTGGCGAGCATCTTGTTCTGCGCTTCGAGCACGCGGCGGTAGTCGTGCGGAATCACGCGCACGAAGAGCGGCCGGAAGAGCGACCAGCTCACCAGCACGTTGTGCGCGCGCTTGCTGCCGGTCAGCTCGCGATGCCGGCGCAGCATCGAGAGGACCAGCTCGACCTCGGCGGGATCGTCGAGCGGGCCAGTGGCGACCATCTCGGTGTTGCAGTTGCGCCGCAGCTCGCGGTTCTCGTCGAGCACGTAGGCGATCCCCCCGGACATGCCGGCCGCGAAGTTGCGCCCGGTGGGCCCCAGGATGACGACCCGGCCGCCGGTCATGTATTCGCAGCCGTGGTCGCCGACGCCCTCGACGACCGCGTTGGCGCCGCTGTTGCGCACGCAGAAGCGCTCGCCGGCCAGCCCACGAATGTAGGCTTCACCGCTGGTCGCGCCGTAGAGCGCAACGTTGCCGATGATGACGTTTTGCTCGACGACGAAGGTCGCCTCGGCGGGCGGGAAGACCACCAGCTTGCCGCCGGAGAGGCCCTTGCCCAGGTAGTCGTTGGCGTCGCCCTCGAGGGTAAAGGTCACGCCCTTGGGCACGAAGGCCATGAAGCTCTGGCCTGCCGAGCCCTTGAAATGAACGGCGATGGTGTCCTCGGGCAGGCCCGCCGGGCCATAGCGCCGCGTGATCTCGCTGCCCAGGCGCGTGCCCACGGTCCGGTTCACGTTGCGAATCGCCAGCGTCGCGCGCACCTTGCGTTGCTCGTCGAGCGCGGGCCGGCACATCGGGATCAGCTTGCGATCGTCGAACTCGTCCTCGATGCCGTGCTTCTGCGCCATCAAGCAGTGGCGGCCGACGCCGTCCGCCACCTTGGGCTGGTGGAGAATCGCGCCGAGGTCCACGCCCTTGGCCTTCCAGTGGTCGACGGCATGGCGCATTTCCAAGCACTCGGTGTGCCCCACCGCCTCGGCCAGGGTGCGGAAGCCGAGCTGAGCGAGCAGCTCGCGCACCTCGGTGGCGATGTAGCGCATGAAATTCACCACCTGCTCGGGCTTGCCGGCAAAGCGGCGGCGTAGCTCGGGGTCCTGGGTGGCGATGCCCACCGGGCAGGTGTTGAGGTGGCAGACGCGCATCATGATGCAGCCCAGGGACACGAGCGGCGCGGAGGCGAAGCCGAATTCCTCGGCGCCGAGCAGCGCCGCCACCATGACGTCGCGGCCGGTCTTGAGCTGGCCGTCGGTCTCGACCGCCACGCGGCTGCGCAGGTCGTTGAGCAGGAGCACCTGGTGGGTTTCCGCGAGGCCGAGCTCCCAGGGCCCGCCCGCGTGCTTGATGCTGGTGAGCGGGGAGGCGCCAGTGCCGCCGTCGTGACCGCTGATGAGGATGACGTCGGCCTTGGCCTTGGCCACCCCGGCCGCGACGGTGCCCACGCCGACCTCGGCGACCAGCTTGACGCTGATGCGCGCCCGATCGTTGGCGCACTTGAGGTCGTGGATGAGCTGCGCGAGATCCTCGATGGAATAGATGTCGTGATGGGGCGGCGGCGAGATGAGCCCGACGCCGGGCGTGCTGTGGCGAGTCTTGGCGATCCAGGGATAGACCTTCCGGCCGGGAAGCTGCCCGCCCTCGCCCGGCTTCGCCCCCTGGGCCATCTTGATCTGAAGCTCCGAGGCGTTGGTCAGGTAGTCGCTAGTGACGCCGAAGCGGCCGGAGGCGACCTGCTTGATGGCGCTGCGTTTGGAATCGCCGTTCGGCATCACCTTGAAGCGCTCGGGATCCTCGCCGCCCTCGCCGGTGTTGCTGCGGCCGCCGAGACGGTTCATGGCGATGGCCAGGGTCTCGTGGGCTTCCTTGCTGATCGAGCCATACGACATGGCGCCGGTCTTGAAGCGCTTGACGATGTCCTCGATCGGTTCGACCTCGTCGATGGCAATCGGCTGGCGCGCCGAGGTGAAGGCCATCAGCCCGCGCAAGGTGTTGTACCTCTTCGACTGATCGTTGATGAGCGCCGAATATTGCTTGAACGCGCGGTAGCTCTCGCTGCTAACCGCGTACTGCAACTTGGCGATGGCCTCGGGGCTGAAGAGGTGGTTCTCGCCGTCGCTGCGGTAGCGATACTCGCCACCGGGATCGAGACCGGGCCGCGACACCGGCCGGCTGGGGTAGCCCCGGGCGTGGCGACGGCGCGCTTCCTCGGCGATGACATCGAGCCCGACACCGCCGATGCGCGAGGCCGTGCCCGTGAAGTAGCGCTCGATGACGTCGTGGCGCAGGCCGATGGCCTCGAAGACCTGGGCACCGTGGTAGCTCTGCACGGTCGAGATGCCCATCTTCGAGATGACCTTGACCAGTCCCTTGACCGCCGAGCTGATGTAGTTCTTGCGCGCCTTCTCGGGCTTGGCCTTGACGACGCCCTGGCGGACCAGATCGTCGACGGTTTCGAGGGCCAGATACGGATCGACGGCGCTGGCGCCGTAGCCGATGAGCAAGCAGAAATCGTGCACCTCGCGCGGCTCGCCGCTCTCGATGACCAGGCAGGTTTGCGTGCGCGTCGCCTCCCGCAGGAGATGATGGTGTACGGCCGAGCAGGCGAGGAGCGCGGGGATGGGCGCCATCTCGCGATCGTGGTCGCGATCCGACAGGATGACGACGGCGCAGCCCTCGCGCACGGCCGCCGCGGCCCTGTCGCACAACTGGTCGAGCGCTTCCCGCAGCGCCGCCTCGTCCCCGGCCGCGCGAAACAGGGTGGGCAGCGTGCACGAGCGGAAACCCCGGCTCTTGGCCGAGCCATCGAGCAAGCGCAATTGCTCGGTCTCGGCGTTGCACAGCACCGGTCCCAGCAAGTCGATCTGGTGGGCCGACTCGGGTTGCGGGTCGAAGAGGTTGCGCTCGGGACCGATGGTGGTACCCGCCGCCATGATGATTTCCTCGCGGATGGCGTCGACCGGCGGATTCGTCACCTGGGCGAAGAGCTGCTTGAAATAGCTCGAGAGGTTCTGCGGCCGGTGCGACAACACCGCCAGGGGTGTGTCGGTGCCCATGGAACCGGTGGCCTCGCCGCCGATGTCCGCCATCGGGGTGATGAGGCGGATGTCCTCGGTGGTGTAGCCAAACGTCCGCTGGCTGACCTCGAGCCGCGCGGCATCGAGCGGCGGCTTGAGCTCGCCCGGCGGCAGCTCGAACAAGAACACGCGCTGCTCGTCGAGCCATTGCTGGTAGGGGAACGCCGTCGCGATCTTCTCCTTGATTTCCTCGTCGGCGATCAGGCGCTTCTCCGCCGTGTCGACCAGGAACATGCGGCCGGGCTCGATGCGGCCCTTGTAGGCCACCTCCGCCGGGGGAAAGTCGAGCACGCCGGTTTCCGAGGCCATGACCACCATGCCCCCCTTGGTCACGGTGTAGCGCAGGGGCCGCAGGCCGTTGCGGTCGAGCACGCAGCCGATCTGCACGCCGTCGCTGAATCCGACGGCGGCGGGACCATCCCACGGCTCCATCATGCACGAATGGAACTCGTAGAAGGCGCGCTTCTCCGGACTCATGTGCTTGTGCTTGTGCCAAGGCTCGGGGATCATCATCATCATGGCGTGCGGCAGGGACCGCCCGCCCATGACCAGCGTTTCGAGCACGTTGTCGAACATGGCCGAGTCGCTGCCGCTCTGATCGACGACGGGGTGCAGGTGCTTGATGTCGTCACCGAACAGCGGCGAGGAGAGAATGCTCTCGCGCGCGCTCATCCAGTTGACGTTGCCGCGTAAGGTATTGATTTCCCCGTTGTGCGCGATCATGCGGTAGGGGTGCGCGCGCGACCAGCTCGGGAAGGTGTTGGTGGAGAAACGCGAGTGCACGAGCGCCAGCGCCGAAACCACCGACAGATCCGCCAAGTCCGGGAAGTAGGAATCGAGTTGCGCGGCGGTGAGCATGCCCTTGTAGACGAGGGTCCTCGCCGAAAGGCTCACCACGTAGAACAGCTCCCGCGCCCGCATGTCGCTGGCGCGCACCAGCTTCTCCGCCGCG
>JADGRD010000390.1 GCA_017881285.1 Pseudomonadota bacterium
GAGCCCTTGTACCAGGACGGGAGCCTCGTCTTGCGCGCGTGTCGGGAGAGCGGCGGCCCGGTTTCGGAAGTGGTCACGGGCGCGCTGCTCGCCGATCTGCGCGGCTACGCCGAGTCCGCCGCCGCGCGTGTGCGCGTGGGGATGGAAGCGGCCTTCGAGGGGCGCCCGGACATCGTCGTGCGCGGCGCCGATCCCGAGAAGTTGCTGGAGGGGGTGGCGCCGCTCCTCGCCAAGCACGCCGCCAAGGCCCGCTTCGCCGTGTGGAAGCGCCAAGGCCCGCGCGGCAGCGAGTCCAACCAGGTACGGTTCTGCCCCAGTTGGTAGCGCGGCTCGCCCTCACCTGCGCAAGAGCAACGCCGCCACCTTGAGCGTTCCGAAGTCCCGCGACTCGATCAGCAAGGCGTCGGGCGTGAGTTGCCCCGCCAGGCTCCTGTCGGCATCACGGTGCGTGAAGAGCCACAGGCGACTGCCCCGGACGAAGGCGGGGTTTATCTGGTACGCGTAGTTGGCCCCGCCACGGCGGCGGAAATTCGGGAAATAGTGGGAGAGGACGACGGACTCGTGCGCGGGAACCGCGACGAGGGTGTCCGTGGGCATGGCCTCGCGCCGGACGAAGGCGACGGCTTCGTTCCACCGTTCCGCTTGCTTGAAGTGGGAGTAGTAGCGCCCGTCCGCCAAGGCGAGGGCGGCCAGGATGGCGGCGGCGGCAGGCCAGCGGAGCCATGCGGGCCGAGCCCGCCAGACGCCCGCCGCCGCAAGCAGGAAGAAGGCAGGTGCGACGATCATGAAATAGCGCGGCTGGTAGAGCGGCTTCTTGATCGAGATGACGAGCACGGCGACGAGAGGAAGGGCCAACCAGCATGAAAGCGCGAGCTCGCCCGGTTCTCTTCGTCGCGCGGCGCGGACCAGCTCGAACGTGGCGCCAACCACGAGTATCGCGGCGACCGCCGAGTCGAACCAGGTAGCTCCCTTTCCGGCGGTGAAGGCCAGGCAGAGCTGGTACATGAAGTCCCAGGTTCGTTGGTCCGAGATCCAGTCGATGGAACCTTTGGTGTGGCGCACCTGCCAGAGGAGAGCGGGTAACCAGGCAGAGAAGACCGCGGCGATCGCGGCGAATCCACCGAGCACGCGCTTGCCCTCGATGCGCTTCCACAGAACCGCCGCGCAGATCAGCTCGGCCAGGACGACCAGGAGGCTGAGATAGAACGTCAACAAGCAGGCGGCGCTCGTGCCCACGAAGCCCCACCACGGCCAGCGCGAAGCTCGTGGTCTGGGCCCCAGGAGGGAGATGAAGCAGAGCACCTGCAACGAGAGCAGGAGCTCGATGAAGCTGTAGAAACGAGCTTCTTGCGCGTAGAAGAGGTGGAGCGGACTCAAGGCGAGCAAGAGGCCGGCCGCAAGACCGGACGCGCGGCCGAAGACGCGGGCGCCCAGTTGGGCGACGGCAGCTACGGCGGCCGCAGCGAAGATGACGGAGGGCAGGCGCGCGGCCCAAGCCCCTTGGCCAAAGGCCAGCGTCCAGAACCTGAGCAGCCGATAGTAGACGGGCCCATGGGTATCTTCTCGCAGGAGCCCGCGGAAAAACTCGAGGCCACCCTGCCTGGCGAAGTGCAACGAGACGGCCTCGTCGTACCAGATGTCGTTGTGGGCAAGGCGCAGCAGTCCGAGCGCGAGGCCCAGCGCGAAGAGGGCCAGGATGCCCAGGCGAAAGGCCCGGTCGCTGACTGGATCGAGCGGCGCTGCCGCGGGCGGGCCGGGCGGCGAGTGGACCGGCGTGGATTCGTCGCGGTTGGGCCTGGGGGGCTGCCCGGCTAGTTCAGCCGGCACTCCAACACCAGCACCGTGATGTTGTCGGCGCCACCGGCGGCGTTGGCGGCGGCGACCAGCTCGCCCACGGCTGCGTCAAGATCGCCGCCCAGCTTCAGGTGTTCGAGCACGGCGGGGTCGGGAACCATGCCCGACAGGCCATCCGAGCACAAAAGGTAGATGTCGCCGTCCTGGATCTCCTCGGAGCTGATGTCGACCTGCACGGTGTCGCGCATGCCGAGGGCGCGGGTGATGACATTCTTGTGCGGGAACTTGCGTTGCTCCTCGTCGCTCATGCCGGGGCGCGCTTCCTTGTAGTCCTCGAGCAGCGAGTGGTCGCGGGTGATCTGCTTGATCTGCCCGCCCCGGACGCGGTAGCAGCGCGAATCGCCCACGTGGGCGACGTAGAAGCGATCGTCGGCGATCTGGCCGATCACCACCGTGGTGCCCATGCCGTTGAGCCGCACGTCCTTCGCGGCCGACTCGTGGATCTTCTTGTTGGCCAGGCGGATGCCGACGTTCAAGCGATTCTCGAGGACCGAGAGCGTGTGGTCCATCTTGTACGGCCAGGTGACGTCCTCGTCGCGCGTGCGCGCGAAGAATTCGCGAATCACGTCCGCCGCCATCTGGGAGGCGACCTCGCCGCAGGCATGTCCACCCATGCCGTCCGCCACCAGGAAGAGCTGCTCCTCCTCGATGAGGCAGAAGTAGTCCTCATTGTGGTTTCGCTTGAGTCCTTGATCGGTCTTGGCGGCGTAGCGAATGCGCATGAGCTGCAGGGGACAGTTGACCGTCGGAGGTGGCCCGTTGTCAACCTTGTAAAATGGGCGGTCACATTCTGTTCGTGGTTGTTGACTGGGGCAAGTGCCCTCGCTAAGGTACTGAACAAATGTCTAAGTTCCGTCGGGGCACGGCCAGCCTAGCGCGCACAAAACCGACCAGCGCTGCGGGCGTTGGTCGCCGCGCCACATCCCCCGCGACCAAGTCCGGCAAGGGCGTGGCTGCGGCGCGGGGTAAGTCCAGCGTCGTTTCAACCAAGGGGGCGGTCTCGCCGGCGAAGGCACCGCCGGGCACGGTTACGCTGCCGCCGGGAACGGCAGCTATCCTCGCCATCGGCGACGAGATCCTGCGCGGCGAAATCATGAATACCAATGCCGTGTTTCTCTCGGATCGGTTGTTCGACGCGGGCTACGACGTGCGGGCGCATCGGGTGGTTTCCGATCGTCCGGCCGACATCCGCTCCGCCCTCGAGAGTCTGGCCGGTGAAGTTTCCGTGATCGTGGCCACGGGGGGGCTGGGCCCCACCGAGGACGACCGGACGGTGGAAGTGGTGTGCGACCTCACAGGTGTCGCGGCGGCGGAGCACGCATCCTCGCTCGAAGCGATGAAGGAGCGATTTTCCGCCCACGGCTTCGCGCTCACCCCGAACAATCTGCGGCAGGTGCGGGTGCCCGCGGGCGCACAGGCTTTTCCGAACGCGGCGGGTATTGCGCCTGGCTTCTGCGTGAACATCGGCGGGGCCGAGGCGTACTTCTTGCCCGGCATCCCCCGTGAGATGGAAAGCATTTTCACTGCCTACTGCATGCCTCGCCTGGTGGCGCGTATGGCCGCGCACGGCCTGCCCAGGGCGGCGGTGCGCTCTTTTCACGTCTACGGCATGGGTGAATCGCACATCGACCATCGTCTGGTCGGGCTGGTCGAGGGCATCCCGGAGGCGACGGTGCATTTCCGCACGGCCGCGCCGGAGAATCACGTCAAGGTCGTCGTCCGCACCGACGACCCTGCGAAGAGCCAGGCCGTGCTCGATCAGATCGACCATGAGCTGCGCAAGCGCATTGGCCAGGGCGTCTACGGCACCGACGGGGAGACCTTCCCCATGGTGGTGGGCCGGACGTTGCGCGAGGCCGGCGCGACCCTGGCCCTGGCCGAATCATGTACCGGCGGCTACGCTGGCGAGCTCATCACCTCCGAGCCCGGGTCGAGCGATTTCTTTCGCGGCGGGGTGGTCGCGTACAGCAACGAGCTCAAGACGAGCCTGCTCTCCGTGCCCGCGGAGGTGTTGAGCGAGCACGGGGCGGTCAGTGAGCCCTGCGCCCGCGCCATGGCCGAGGGGGCGCGCAAGGTGGCGAACGCGACCATCGCGGTCGCCATCACGGGCGTCGCGGGCAACCGGATGGACGGACGGCCGGTTGCGCCAGGCGGTCGCCCGCCGGGCGACAAGGCGGCGGGCACGGTTTGTTTCGCCATTGCCGGGCCACGCCCGACGAAATCGGTGACCAAGCTCTTTTCCGGCGACCGCGAGCGCATTCGCAGGGCTGCGGCCTACTTCGCGCTCGACCTGGCGCGCCGGTATTTCACCTAGGAATCTCAAGTCGTCCGAGGAGAAAAGACAAGACATGGCGATTCAGGAGCGAAGTGAGCACAAGGAAGGCAAGGCGGACGCGGGCAAGGCGCCCGCGGGCCGCGATGCGGGACGTGATCGGGCCATCGAGCTGGCGGTTTCGACCATCGAGAAGCAGTTCGGCAAGGGCAGCATCATGCGGCTGGGCGAGGACCTCGCGCCGCCCGAGGTTCACGTGGTGCCCACTGGCTCGATTGGGCTCGACATCGCGCTGGGCATGGGCGGGCTGCCGCGCGGGCGCATTGTCGAAATCTATGGGCCGGAATCATCGGGCAAGACCACGCTCGCCCTGCACGTTGTGGCACAGGCGCAGCGCACGGGTGGCATCTGCGCCTTCGTCGACGCCGAGCACGCGCTCGACGTGGGGTATGCGCGCAAGCTGGGGGTGAAGACCGACGACCTCCTGGTGTCGCAGCCCGATCACGGCGAGCAGGCGCTCGAAATCACCGAGATGCTGGTGCGCTCGGGCGCCGTCGACATCGTGGTGGTCGATTCGGTCGCGGCGCTCACGCCGCGCGCGGAGCTGGAAGGCGAG
>JADGRD010000391.1 GCA_017881285.1 Pseudomonadota bacterium
CGCAAGCCGAGTCGTCGGCTTGGGCACCACCTGTGTGGAGCTTGCGGCCAGCCGGCAACGTCGCCGCGAAGCTGGTGCCGTCGTGGCAAGAACCGCAGGCGCGCCGGCTTGGCTTGGTCACGAAATTGCCGGCCATGGCCGCTGGTGCACGGTGGCACTTGTCGCAGTTGCGGATGTCCTGCGGGTAGGTCGTTTCGTAGGGCATGCTGATACCCGAGTAGGTGCCTCCCTTGAGGGAGAGCTCTTCACCCATGTGGATCTTGTGGATGAAGACGGGCAGATTGACGAAGGCTTCGCCGTTCACCAACGCCGCGGTTCCAGCCCACTGTCCTGTCGTGGGGTCGACGACGCCTGGGGCATCCAGGTCGACGACAGGCGTTGTCCCCGTGTCAGACAGCGGCGTGAAGCGCCGCTGATCGTTGTGGCAGGCAACGCAGTATCTGACATCGTAGCGGGCTCCGCCGTGGAAGGCGCCGGTGCCACCTGCCTTGGCGCGGAAGGAACTGTGGCAGTCGAGGCAGGCGGCCGGGTCGACCTTGTCCGTTGTGCCGGTGACGTCCTGGCCGGTGGCGGGAATGAAATCCTTCACCACGTTGAGCGGCGCGAAGACTTGCAATCCGTTGGCGGTTTGCGAAACCTGCATGGCGAATCGGTGCGTGGCGGCCTGGTCATAGGTGGTTCCGGCATTTGCGGCGTCCGCGACGTTCTTGGCGAACGTGTAGACGTAGGTGCCATCGCCGTTGTCCACGACCGCGCCATTGATCGCGGAAGCAGTGGCGGCCGCGGTCTCAGTACCGGGCGTGCTCTTCGCATCGGCGGCCATGTAGCTCACCCACGTGTCATTGCCCTTGGCGGCGGGGACCAACTTGAGGAGAGCGAAGCGCATGTCGGCCGCGGGGATCCCGGCAATGGCATCGTTGCTGTTCATGTCCGTGACCTTGAAAGCGACAACGGGCTTGCCCGTGGCAGGAATGGTGATGCTTGTGATGGTGACCTTGAGGTCGAGTGCCGCCAGCTCGTCAGCGGTCTTGCTGGCGAAATTGGAAAGGGCATTCCTGACCGTGAGGGTGACCGTGCCGCCGTCGAGGCCGGGGCATGTCATGGTGCTGGTGCCGTCGCCATTGCTGACCACGGCGCACGACGCACCCGCGCTGCCACCGGAGGTCGGAATCACGACTTCCGTCCCGTCGGAGCATACGATCTTTTTCGCGCCGCCGTCCGGGGCCTGGATGGTGCAGTTGGTGGTGCCGCCAATGACGGTTGGGTTGCTCAGGGTGGCGGTGGTGCCATCCGGGCAGACCAAGATGTTGGCACCAGCGTCGTTCCGACTGATGGTGCAGGATTGGGAGTGGGGGCCCACTTCCGCGCCGCCACAGGCAGCGAGACAGAGCGCGAAACCAGCGGGAAGGAAATAGCGCACACAGAGTTCTCGGTTCATCGTCCTCTCCTTCGAAAAATCTCCAGTGAGGGAAGCTAGCACAGAGTTTGTGAAGGTTGTAACGAATTCTGACTAAACGGGTCCGAAATGTCCTCTTTTGCTCACGAGGTCGCGCCAAGTCGAGCAAGGCGATGGAAGCAGTGGGGTTCCGACGCCTCGCATGTGCTGCTTCTGGAAACGGATTCCAGCCGGCCGCCAGGATGACACTCCATTGCCGGAAACCCCCAGAATTCGCCGAAATAGCTCAGCACTAGCGCGTCTCGACCCAGTCCGCGGTGGCCTGTGGTCGACCGATCGGCAAGTGCCGCGGCAGGCTTGGCTTGGTCGCTAGCGGCGTGGACGTGGCACGATGCGCCTCCCGTGACCCGGACCAGAATCGCGATCTGGAAGCAGGACTTGATGCGTCGCTGTTTGCAGAAAGCCGCCCCGGGAGGGCAGCCGCTAGTACTCGCGTGTGAGGTTGAACCCGATGGCCGTGTCGCGAAGACCGTTGGGCGAATTGGTGATGTATCCGTCCGAAGTCAGGTACGTGGTGTTGCTCAAGGCGAAGGCGAAGGTGTGTCTGCTCGTGATGTACTTCACACCCAATGAGTAGCACGGATACTTCGAATGGTAGCCGGCAAGGGCAGGAACGATCTCGGCTGAAATCGCCACCGGTTCGGCCACGCGCACCTCGGCAAAGGCCGCCGCGGCCACCGAGTACTTCGTGCTGGTGGCGTACTTTGCGCCGTTGCTCGAACTCGAGTGGTAGAGGACGCCGCCGCCCACCAGGAGGCGATGAAAGAGCACCCGGTCCGCCAGAATCTGCCCGAAGAAGCCGGACGCGTCGGGCGCGTTGTACTGCGCGAACCACGTCGCGCCGGCGCGCACCGCGAGGTCGAGCCCAGCCTTTTCTTGTCGGAGTGGCTGGTAGCGAGCATCAAACTCGTAGGTATCCGTCCGCGTCGCCGGTTGTTGCCCCACGCGGTAGATACCCACATCGAGCCCCTGGAGAATTCCGTAGCGGAGCGCAAGACCAACGGTCAAACCTTGGTCCAGTCCTCCGAAATCGAAGAGGGATTTCCGCCACGGATCGCCGTCCGCGTGGAACGGCTGCTTGGCCCGATGGTCAAGGATAAATACCCAGCTTCCCTGGCGAAGAGCGCGCGCCGTGGGCATGGCAAGCACCCGCTCGTGCTCGGGATAGTCGTCGCCCATGTACCACCCCGCGGTCGGATCGGCCCGCACAACGTTCGCGACTTCCTCAACCACTGGTTCCGCCGGGGCCGGGGCCAAAGCCGGCGGAGGCATGGCCGCGGCGGGGGCTGGGGACACGGCCTCGCCTGGCTGCGCCGGCACCGGGGCTGCCGTCTCCGTGGATTGCGCCTCCGGAGGAGACGCCTCCGGCATGGGGTTCTCGGAGGCGGTGGCTGGGTCGGCGGCGAAAAGAAGAGCGAAGGTCAGCAGGCTGGTGTTCATGGCAATCACGCAGAGGTAGAGCAGGTCAGGGGAGGGAGCGACAGGGATGGGTTGACGGATGCTTGCAAGCGAATGGCCTACGGAGGTTCAAGGGCGTTGACCCAGGCTTCGAATAGAGCCACTTCCGCCGGCTGCATCGCGGGGCCCGAGATCGGCATGTCGCCAGTCTGCACATCGTCGACAGAATTGGCGGCTCCGCTCTTCGCCGCGGCGTACGTGTCGAGATACGGCTTCTGTCCTCCCGAGGGCGAGTGGCAAGTCGTGCAGTACTTTCCCAGCAGCGGCTGGATGTCCCGGGCATAGCTCACCGAGACCACCGTGCTTGTCGAGGTAGACGTGTTGGTCGCGCTCGAGGCGTCCATTCCTGGGCTGGAGGCACCTGTCTCGTCCCCGGCATCGGTGCTGGTGTCCGTGCTCGTCTGCGTGCCGGTGCCCCCACCCGCATCCACCAGCGGGACCGTGGTGGTTCCCCCGGCGCCACCCTTGGGAGCCGTCGGATCCGGGGGCAAGAGCTTGTCGCCGCAAGCCAAGGGGAGGGCAAGGATACCTAGGGCAATCGCTCTACCGAAGCGTGACATGGCAACTCCTATTTCTCTGTGCGCAGGGGCTAGGCCGTGCGGCCGGCCAACGACCAACGAACCAGGCAGGGCAAGCCTGCCCGAATTCTGCCAGCTTGCAAACCGATCTTGGGTTCATCAACTCAGTCTTCCACATACGCTGGCGGTCGGCATAAATATAAAGATGAAGGCGCTCCTTTTTCTCCTGGCGATATCGCCGTGATTCCTTGCACGATCGAGGACGGCACCCGCGCTCCCTTGTGGCCTTCACGCCCGGCCCAGGTTCTCCCTGCCACACGGTCCCCGCCGTTTGGACAAAAGCTCATTGTGGATGCCCATAGTATGAATTTGCGCCTCACATGGTGTATCCCTGTGGGTGGCTTCGACTCGAAGTTCAGCTTGATTCCGAGGTACCCGTCGCAAGGACGGCGACTCGGGCGCGCCAATCTTCAAGGACGTAGGCGGCATGGTGAAGCTAAGACCCTTAGCTTGCGTGCACCAAGTGCCACGAGAATCACCGATGGAAGGCGGATGGCGCTACGTTCGACAAGACCTGCGTGGGCTGCCACGAGGACAAGGACGCGACCCTCATCGGCAAGTTCCTGACCACGAGGAAGTAGCTCCCCTTCGCTCGGCTAGAAAGGAACGTCGTCGTCGCCGGGAGGCGGAGCGTCGTTTCCCGGCGGAATTCCATCGTCCTTGTCGCTCCCCTCGCCGACGACCTCGATGGTTGTCGCCACGTTGTCGCCATAGACCTTCCCGTTCCAGTCGCGTCCTCCCAGCCGCCCCGTCACCGACAGCACCGCTCCCGGCTTCCAGGCCGCGGCCTGTTCCGCCAGCCGACCGAAGACCTTGATGGGAATGAGCTGGGGATACTGGCCCTGGGTTTCGAAGACCAGGGTGAGGATCGACTTGCCGGCCTTGGAAACGAACGTGTCGATTCGCTTCAAGGTGCCCTGGCCCTGGAAGGTGAAATCATCGGTGTTCTTCATCGGTGCTCCTCGCGATTCCCGTTCGTCATGCCGTTCCGTCGACGCCCACTCTTCTGTCACACCCGCCGTCGCTTGCCAAGCAGCAGTGACACCGTCGCGACCGCGCCCAGCAGGGAAAGCCACAACCCAGCGCGAAGTCCGGGCGGTTCGAAGGCAAGGGTCACGCTGTGTTTGCCCGCGCGCAAGGGAACTGCCCGCAGGACGGCATTGGCCTGCAACAGCGGCGCGGGCGCCCCATCCACCCATGCGCTCCAGCCCGTGGCGTGCTATTCGGGGAAGACGGCAAGTCCCGGC
>JADGRD010000392.1 GCA_017881285.1 Pseudomonadota bacterium
CGTGGTGCTCGATCTCGGGTCCGGGGCGGGCATCGACCTTCTCCTCGCCGCCAAGAAGGTCGGCCGCACCGGCACGGTCATCGGCGTGGACATGACCGACGCGATGATCGCGAAGGCGCGCAAGAACATCCGCGCCGCCGGCCTCGCCAACGTCGAGGTCCGCAAGGGCATCATCGAGAAGTTACCGGTCGAGGACGGCAGCGTCGACTGGGTCATCTCCAACTGCGTGATCAACCTGTCGCCCGAGAAACCCCGGGTCTTCGCCGAGATCGCGCGCGTGCTCAAGCCCGGCGGACGCATGCTGGTTTCCGACATCGTCGCCGAGGATCTGCCGGCTGCAATCGCCCGCAATCGCCATCTCTATTCCTCGTGCCTGGCCGGGGCCATCGGCGAGAAGGCCTACCTCGCCGGGCTGCGCCAGGCCGGTCTCGTGGAGGTCAAGGTCAAGGACCGCCTCGTCTATGACACCACGCAGATTGCCGCCTTCGTCGGCTCCGAGTTGCAGGAGAGCAAGATGGGGTGTTGCGACGCCCCGCTAGGTACTCTCGCGAAACGTTGGGCCCCACTGCTGTCCGGCAAAGTCGCCAGCGTGAAGGTCGCCGCCCGCAAACCGCGCCAGTAGCACCCCGCCTCCTGCTCGTGCACCGCTTCGGCGGCCCAAGCATCCAAGGGCGAGGAGAAAACCGCATGACCCATCTTGCGAAGATTGCGCCTTGCCTCTGGTTCGACACGCAGGCCGAGGACGCGGCCAAGCTCTACGTTTCGGTATTTCCCGACTCCGGGATCGACGCGATCTCTCGCTATGGCAAGGAAGGATTCGAAGTCCACGGCCGGCCCGCGGGTTCGGTGATGACGGTGGCCTTCCGCATCGCGGGCCAAAAATTCGTCGCCCTGAATGGCGGCCCGTTCTTCAAGTTCAGCGAGGCGATTTCCTTTCAGATCTACTGCGACACGCAGGCCGAGATCGACCACTACTGGCACAAGCTCTCCGAGGGTGGGGAGGAAGGGCAGTGCGGCTGGCTCAAGGACCGCTTCGGCCTGTCTTGGCAGGTTGTGCCGTCCGCCCTGCCCGCGATGATGAGCGATCCTGATGGCCGCAAGGGCGAGCGCGTGATGAAGGCCTTCCTGCCAATGACGAAGCTCGACCTCGCCGCTCTCCAGCGCGCGTACGACGACAAGTAACGACCGCTACCCGAGGACCGCCTGCCTGGCGCGGCATGCAACCCCGCGCCGCCTCCATGCACCCGTGGTACCCTTGTTGAATGCGCGCAAAACGATGCCTCGTTCTTGTGGTTCTGTTTGCGTTCGGTTGCGGAGGATCCAGCTCCTCCAACAAGGGCACGGGGGGAGCTTCCGCGACGGGCGGAAGATCGAGCCCGCCGGGTAGCGGTGGCGGCACGGGCACGGGCGGCAGCGCCAAGGGCGGCAACTCGGGGACCGGCGGAGGCGGATTGGGCGGAGCAACGTCGACGGGCGGGATCTCGGGCAGTGGCGGTACTTCGAGCGCGACGGGCGGCAAGGCGGGCGCCGGCGGAAGTCCCGCGACGGGCGGCGTGACCAGCGGCACGGGCGGCCGGGCGAGCGGTGGGGCGGGCGGGAGCACCACCGGCGCCACGGGCGGCAGCACCGGCACCGGTGGCAGGGCGACCGGTGGCGCGGGCGGCAAGGCGACGAGTGGTACGGGCGGCAGAAGCGACGCGGGTCCCGGCGACGCGGCCGGCGGCGCGGGCGGGAACACGACGAGCGCCACCGGTGGGAGAGCGGGCACGGGCGGCAAGGCAACGGGGGGCGCAGGCGGACAGGGCGGCACGATCGACGGCGGAACCGTGAGCGCCGGGAATCCCTACGGCTCGTGCGGCAGCGGCGTTCCCGCGCGCGGCCAACCCGTCGACACTTCCACTCCCGCGACCAAGATAGGAACCGGCTCCCCGGACACTTGCGACTTCGCCCAGCTTCAGGCCGCCGCGACCAAGGGCGGCATCATCACCTTCGACTGCGGGGCCAGCCCGTATACCTTTGCCGTCACCGCCACCCTCAACCTCCCGACCAACAAGAACACCGTCATCGACGGCGGCAACAAGATCACGCTCGACGGCGGCGGAGCCGTGCAGATCCTGAGATTCGATAGTGCGGACTTCCAGAAGAACACGAACGGACTGACCCTCCAACACATCACGGTCATCAATGGCAAGACGACACCCACGGAAGTAATTCCTACCGCTCCGGCGCCATGCTCGCAGGGCTACAACGACGGCGAAGGCGGCGCCCTCTACATGCGCGACGGTAACCTCACGGTCATCGATTCGATCTTCATGAACAATCAGGGCGCGCCCTTGGGCCCCGACACGGGCGGCGGTGCCATCTATATGCTCGGAAGCAAGAACGGCGTGCTCATCGTGGGCAGCACCTTCACCGGGAACTCGGCCAGCAACGCCGGCGCGGTCGGCTGCCTGTTCTCCGAGCTCGACGTCTACAACAGCCTCTTCCAGAACAACCAGGCCATCGGCCACGACGCCAACAACGACGATGCGACCAAGTGCTCCGCCATCAACAACGACCAGAACGAGATCGGCTCCGGTGGCAACGGCGGCGCCCTCTACAGCGACGGCAACTCGGTGAACATCACCCTGTGCGGGGATGCCATTCTCAACAACGCCGCCGGGGTCAACGCGTTCGGCGGCGGCCTCTTCTTCACCAGCAACAACTTCGGCGGAACCCTCTCCATCGCCGACACCACGATGACGGGGAATACCGGCGGCCACTGGACGCAAGTCTCCGGCGGTAGCGTCACGAACGCCGGGACCGCCGTGGGCACCAACGCCAAGAGCATCACCATCACGAATTCGACCATCCAGGGCGTCCCGTAGACGCACCGACAAACGGTCCCAGATCGCGACACGCAATATCTTTCTTCCGGCTGCACCAACGGCATAGTACAAAATGCCGTGGGCGCCCGATGCCCACGGCAGCGGCATGAAGAAGTCACGCATACTCATCCTGTTCGACACCGATGCGGATCCTCCGGCGGGGCAGGACTACTCGCGCCAGATCGAATCGGCGGACGAGGCGGAGTTCGACGTGGCCCGCGCGCTACGGGGCCAGGGCCACGAGGTGCGCCTCTTCGGCTTCCGCAACGATCTCGACGCGCTGGTCACGGGCCTGCGTGCCGAACCGGTCGACGCGGTCTTCAACCTGTCGGAACGCTTCCGCAACCAGTCGGGCCTGGACTATTGCGTGGCGGCGCTGATGGAGATGCTGGATCTGCCTTACACCGGCGCCTCGGCCGAGGGGCTGATGCTGGCGCGCAACAAGGCACTCACCAAGATGGTGCTGGCCTACCAGGGGCTGCGCATCCCGCACTTCTTCGTGTGCCCGCTCGGCCAGCCGGTGCAGCGGCCAAGCGACGTGCGCTTCCCGCTCATCGTCAAGCCGCTGGACGAGGACGCCTCGGTCGGCATCGCGCAGCGGTCGGTGGTACACGACGATCCGGCGCTGGCCGAGCGGGTGGCCTTCATCCATACGCGCCACATCACCGCGGCCATCGTCGAGGAATTCATCGAAGGCCGCGAGCTGTACGTGGGCGTGATCGGCAACGATCCGCCGCGCGCGCTGCCGCCCATCGAGATGGTGTTCGGCGAGGACACCACCGCGGAGAACCGGATCGCCACCTTCAAGGCCAAGTGGAGCCACAAGTACCGCGAGGCGCACGGCATCCAGAACTGCATCGCCCAGAACCTGTCGAAGGAGCTGAAGGAGCGTATGGCCGAGGTGGCGGTGCGCACCTACCAGGCCGCCGGCCTGCGCGACTACGGCCGCATCGACGTGCGCCTGGCCCACGACGATGAGATCTACATCGTCGAGGCCAACCCGAATCCCTACCTGGCCGATGGCGAGGATCTGGCATGGGCCGCGGAAGAGGGCGGCCAGCCCTACCCGCAGCTCATCGAGAAGATCGCCGAGCTCGCCGCTTCGCGCGGGCGCAAGGCGTAGCCGGTCAACGAAACGGCTCGCCGGCTACGGGAGGCTAGCTCCATCTACCTCCTCGGATGCGAGCAGAACGAGCAGGTGAGGCGAGGCTGCGAATATCGCATGGCTTGCGTGCCTGGAATAGCGGGCGAGGGCCTCGCGGCAGTCACCGAGTCGTGGTAGGTGAGCCCACCACTTGTCGCGAGAACACAACCTCCCACGAGCAGCGGGAACGAGCTCACGATCAGCATGAGATTCTCCGAATAGTTACACGTGTCGTTCAGGGGGCCAGGGTTACAGGGCTGGTGAACCAGGCCGTAGATCAACATTGCCGCGCCTCCAGCAAGCATCAGCATCCCGGTGGTGAGCCGGACCTTGCCCGGATGATCGACGTCCACCACGTCGGCCCGGCTGACAGTCTGCTCTTGGCCTTCACTCGAGGTAACGTAGAGATTCTCGCCGTCGGAGCGATCGATTCGGGCTTCGAGGGTCGGTGCCGACCGTCTCTCGATGCGCGCGTATCGAAAACAGGCGGAAGAGCTCAGACACAGGAGCGCGATGGCCAGGCAAGTCCCTGGTGCGAAAGAGATTCGAGAGCCTTTTCCGCGCCGCCGCATCGGATCTCCAGATGTTCGACAACGCATCTTACGTCAAATGGTGCCCAAGCAGGCTTCGTCTGTCGAGTCGTGTGGTGAGCCGCCGAGCTTCGCTCGGCACAGCCATATCAAGCACGCTCGATTGGAATCGGGCGCGGTGGT
>JADGRD010000027.1 GCA_017881285.1 Pseudomonadota bacterium
GCGACTGGCCCTCGAGGAGCGCCTGCGCGAGGCTGACAAGCTGCAGGCCATCGGGCAGCTCGCCGGCGGCGTGGCCCACGACTTCAACAACCAACTCTCGGCCATCATGGGATTCGCGGAGCTCATCCAGATGGATGGTGGAACCAGCGCCAGTGTGCGCGGCTACGCCGGCAACGTCCTGCTCGCCGCGAAGCGATCCGCCGACCTGACCGGCAAGCTGCTGGCCTTCGCGCGACGCACACAGCATCGAACCCTCGCCGTCGACGTTCACGCCATCGTCGGCGAGGTGGTGGCCATGCTGGCGCGAACCCTGGACAAGCACATCCGCATCGAGACCAGGTTGCATGCGCCCAAGTCCGTGATCCTGGGCGACCCCACCCAGATGGTCAGCGCGCTCCTGAACCTCGGCTTGAACGCCCGCGATGCGATGCCCCAGGGCGGCAGTCTGGTCTTCGCCACGGCCGTGGTCGGCGACTCGACGAGCGATCGCTGGCTGGAGGTTCGGGTGTCGGATACGGGCATTGGCATGGATCCGGAAACGGTCAGCCATGCGTTCGAGCCGTTCTTCACCCTCAAGGGCCCGGGCAAGGGGACCGGGCTCGGGTTGCCCGCGGTCTACGGAACCGTCCAGAGCCACGGCGGCAGCATCGATATTCAGTCGTCGCCCGGTAGCGGTACGACGTTCCGGATGCGCCTTCCGCTCTACGATGCCCCGCCGCAGGAGACTGGCACACAGACGGCGGCAGCACGCGAGCAACCCAGGCGCAGCGCCACGATTCTGGTCGTCGACGACGAGGAGCTGGTGGGGCGCGCGGCCGGCCTCGCGCTGGAAAGAGCGGGCCACCGGGTCCGCGTGTTCGGAAGCCCGACCGCGGCCTTGAGTCACTACCGCGACTGCTGGCACGAGATCGATCTGGTGGTCATCGACATGATCATGCCGGAGATGACGGGTCAGGAACTGTTCGCCGAGCTTCACGCTGTCAATCGTGACCTGGCCGCGGTGATCACCTCTGGACATGTCCCAGCGATGGCCGTCCAGCAACTGCTGGACCTCGGTGCCAGGGAGTTCCTCGCCAAGCCCTTCACGCCGAGCGAGCTCGTTGCCTCGGTGGAGCGTGTCCTCGGTTCGCCGCCACGGCAGCCAGCCGACACGCGTCCTCGAGGGTAAGTGTTCGGCCCACGCCAGCTCCGGGTCGCGCGGCTGCGAGCTTGCCGAGGCCGTGCCGCAAGTAGGACGGTCACCCACCCGCCACGTGGTTGCCCCGAACGCCCTCAACAATTAAATGCGGCACCCAGGCTTCGAGACCATACTGAGTGGACCTCCCCTTGCATGCTCGTTCCCGGTAGTGGGCGGTCACCACGGACGCTCAGTTGTGGGCGTAAGACGCCAGACACGAGCTGACACGCGATCCGTGAAATCAGCAAACACCCCCGAACTGCCGACTCTAGGACCTGGTCTGGCTTCACGGCCACTTGCCCCAACTTTCCATCGACTGACAGAGATCTCGAATGAGGCGAGAACGAAATACCTGGGTGGGCACGCCCATCATAATTGCGCCATGCGCCATTTCTCTCGTGGGCGAGTTTGGCTTGCCCGAGGAACAAGTGGCCGTGTTCGCCGCGCTTTCGTCGCATGCTAGCGCACAGTATTTTCCCGATGTGGAACCCCCTTCACCGTTGGTGGCCGCCGTGGTCGAGCACGCCTGTGCCCATTTGGGAGAGGTTGCCGCGGCTTTGCCTCCAGGCTCGGTGTTGCTCGTGCCACCCCAGGCCCAACACGACGGCGAAGAATCCCTTTTCGAATCCACGCCCGCCATCGCGGTGGCCACCACCGCGGCCTACTTCGAGACGGCCGGACAGTCCATCAGCGGCGCAAAGGACGAAATCCTGCGGGTGGCCTCGGCGGCCCACTGCGCCACACACGATGGGATCAGCGCGGAGGGTGAGCTGGCCGCCGCCGTGCATGGGGGACTCATCAAGGTCGTTTCCCAACCTGGCGCCGCCCCTCGTATCGAACGCCTGGCAGCGCCCGCGGGCCTCCATCTGGTCGTCTTCAAGACCGGCGATTCCCTACTCCCCGCGGGCTGGCTGGCAGGCGTGCGGCAATTCGCCGAACGCGATCCCATCTCGCATGCGCGAATCATCGACGACCTGCTGGAACATGCCGGACGTTTCGCGACCGCACTGTCCGAGGGCAATGCCACGGCCGCCATCGCCTCATCGGGGCGATATGGACAGGGCATCCTGCAACTTGCGGCGGCCGCCGCGGTGCCGCTGCAATCCGCTGCCTTCGTCCAAGCCATGGAGCTGGCCAGGGAGATCGGGGGCATCGCCAAGACCGCGAGCGCGGACCGCGGCGACCTTGGCGTCGCCTTGTTCGCCACCCCCGAGGCCGCGAGCCTTTTTGCCCGCGCCTGCCAGCCCCCCCTGGTTCCACTCCGTGTGGAGTTGGACAGCTCCGGGGTACGCTGCCTGGTCCTGCCCCAGGCCGGAGAATCCGCGGCCGTCCACACCCCGGCACCCGAAACGGGGATTTCGTCCATCTCGGCCGAGGCCATCGTGCGGAGTCACGTCGAGGACAAGACCACGGAGAAGACGCTGGGCCATCCGGCTCCCGAGGTCCTTACGAGGTCACCACGGGTGGTCCCCGAAACCCAAGCATCCGCCCCCGTTTCGGAGCCAATCATCATCGATGAGGTTCCCGCTCCTCCGTCGGAACCCATGGTCATCGAGGAGGCTTTCGCTCTCGCATCGGAGCTCGAGGGCGAGGAGTCCGCGATGCAGAACGGGCCGGCGGTGCGGCCCCCCCGCCATCGCCGGTGGATCGGACCGGCCGTCGGCGGTGTGCTCATTGTCGGAACGCTCCTTGCGGTATGGCTGACCAAGACCCTTGACAACCACAAGGCACCGCCGGTCACCAGCCAACATCACGCGGCGCCCACCGTCCCCGAGCTTCCCCCATCCGTCGAAAACGAGGTCGTCCCCACCTCGGGCGGAACGGTCGCTCCCCCGGTCGCGCTACCGGATGATCCAGCATTGCCGCCTGCCGCTGGCCAACCCTCACGCGGGTCCACGGCCAGTGCGTCGAGCGACAAGCCGCTCCCCGCCGCCCAGGCCACGCCAAGCGGAAGGACGAGAGCGCGGGCCGGCCGCGGTGACGTCGCCAATCCACCCGCGCTGCGGGCCGGGAAACTATCCACCGACGATTTTTGAAATCTCCTGGCGCCAGGCCAACGAGTGTCGCTCTACCGAGGAGGCCTACTGGAGTCGAGGCTAGATCCTCGGAACCGCCGCGGCACCGATCGGAATCGCGCCTCCTCGCGCCAGCAGGACCAGGGCATCGCCGATCTCGTCGACCGTGAGCGCAGCCCGAACATGGTCATGTGCGATGGCATACTCGGGCATCGTAGCGTCTTCCGCTTCGGACGGTTTCTGCACCAGGGAGAGCCCGCCGGCCGTCGTCACGTCCAGGAGACCCTGCATTCCGTCGTGGCCGCCGCCCGTGAGCACCACGCCGACGACGCGCGGGCCATACGACAGCGCCGCCGAGGCAAAGAGGGGATCCACTGCCGGTCGCGTGTGATGCTCCTTGGGCCCGCCATCAAGGACGATGGTGTCGTGTTCAAACCTCATATGGTGATCGCCGGGCGCGATGTAGACAACTCCATGAAGCAACGAATCCCCGTCGGCAGGTTCGACGACCCGCAGCTTCGTTTTCATTCCCAGCACTTTCGACCAATTCGAGGTGGAGTAGTTGCCTCGATGGATCACGACGCCCATGAAGGCCGGCAAATCCGCGGGAAGCCGAGACAGCATCTCGATGACGGCCGGGATCCCTCCCGCGGACGCACCGACCACGATGACGTCTCGTACAATCTTCTCCGAATTGATCGGGACGCTCATGGGGCACGCGTATCCCACGCCGCACGCGCAAGAAACCCATTCGAACGGCCTACCCCCCCATCATTTCCTCGTGGCTTTCTTCCCGTTCTTGCCCCTTCGTGGCTTGGGGCCAGGGCGGGGACGCGGCTTGGCGCGTTGGAGTCGGGCATCCAGCTCGGCCTTTTCTTGCTCCATCTGTTTCTGCTCGCTGATGTCGCTGAGCACGACGCGACTTGTGGGTGCACCGCCCGTGCCCTGGCCTGCGCTCGTCGAAGGGTCTTGCGTGGTGGCCGTCAGTCGAACCCAGAATACCGTCCCGTCGGCCTTCACCATGCGCAGTTCGCAGGTGTGCGCTTCTCCGGTCGCCAAGAGCTGTTTGCGGTGCAGGTAGTAGACGTCTTGGTCTTCCCTGAAGATGAATCGAGTGATCGGCTGCTTGACCAGTGCGGCCCGGGGAACGCCCAGCAGGCTCGCACCGGTGAGGTTGACCTCCAGAATTCGCCCCTCGTGGGAGACAATGAAGTAGCCGACGGGCGCCAGGTTATAGAGGTCGAAATAGCGCTCCCGGGTCGCGTTCAGCTCTGCCTGTGCCCGGCATAGCTCGTCATTCTGCATCTTCAGCTCGATCTGATGCACGCGTAGCTCATGGACCATCCTCAGCGCTTCTTCGTACGACAGGTTCGCGAGATCCTCCGGCGACGGGGTGCCTTGCTCTTTGGCGATCTCTTCGGCCCGCCAGCGCAATTGGGCGACTCCCTTGGGCGTGTCATCCTTGCCGTTCATTGGGCACCGTCGTCCTCTCTTCGTGGAAACGCTCACGCCACACGGCCACCCGCCTGCATCTCCACGAGTCGGTCGTTGAGACGCTTTATTTCCTGGTGCAGCAAGGCAACTTCGATGATGTTGCGGACGCGTATCATGACCTCCGGCATATCCAGCGGCTTGGTGACGAAATCGCGCGCGCCCGCTCTCAGCGCCCGCAGCTTTTGACCCGGCCCGGCGGTGATCACGAGGACAGGGAGGTTGCCATCCGGCGCGATCTCCTTCAGCCTTTCCATGAGCTGGAATCCGTCCATGCCAGGCATCTTGAGATCGAGCAGGATTGCGGCGTAACCGTTCTTGCGGTGAAGCTCGCAGACCTCATGCGGATCCATGGTGGAGTGAACGGAAAGATAGCCGTCTGCGCGCAGCATGCGCTCGAGCAGAAGCACGTCCGATTCCCTGTCGTCGACAATCAGGACGTTGGCGTTGAGAATGTCAAAGGTACTGACCACAGCGTGTCTCCTGCTTTCATTGCGCTACCGTGCTTTGGCCCTCTCGAACTTCCAGGGCTGCGTTCAGGGTGGCCATGAATTCTTTGATCTTGAGGGGTTTGGTGAGATAGCGAAAGAAGCCCTTCTTCAGGCCCATATCGATGTCGCGGGGATTCGCATTGGCGCTGAGGGCAATGATAGGAATGTGGGTCGTGGCTGGGTCCTTACGCAAGATCTCCATGGCCTCGACACCGCTGATGCCAGGCAAATTGATGTCCATCAGAATCACCGTTGGCCGAGCGGTGCGCGCTGCCTCGATGCCAAGAAGTCCGTTCACCGCGGTCAGCAGTCGCATATCAGGGCGCCGGGCGATGATATGCTCCACGAGCTTCATGTTTGCCTGGTTGTCCTCGACATAGAGCAGGGTGTGCAGCGGCACGACAATCGGTGGTGGCGTCTTGTCGCGGGTCGCGGATTCGGCCGCTTCGACGCCAAGTTGGGGGGCAGAGATCGAGAGCAACTCGAACCAGAACACGCTTCCCTCGCCGACCGTGCTTTCCGCGCCGAGTACGCCCCCCATCAATTCCACCAGTCGCTTCGTCACCACCAGGCCGATGCCCGTACCCGCCACGCCGCCCGCCTCCGCTTGCCCAAGACGATTGAACGACTGGAACAATTGGGCAACCTTCTCCGGAGACAAGCCTGCGCCGGTGTCCCGCACGCTGATGCGCGTGCGCTCCGGGGTGCTTAGGCTGTACTCCACGACGATCGTCCCCTTCACTTTGTTGTACTTGATCGCGTTGGAGAGCAGGTTGATGACGACTTGCTTGAGCCGGGTCCGGTCGGCACTGACGAACATCGGTTTGTCGAAACGGGGAAAGCTCATGCGAATCCCGCGATGTTGGGCATCGGGCTCCAGCATGGCCTGGCATTCGGACATGACCTCGGCCAAGGAAACTGGTTCCGGCGAAAGCGTCACCTTTCCGGCCTCGACTACCGCGAGGTCGAGGATTTCGTCGATCAACTTCAGTAGATGCCATCCCGACTGGAGGATCTGGGCAATGCTTTCCTTCTGGGACTCCGTCGGTAACGGCGAGGACGACTCCATCAGTTGCGCGAAACCGAGAATCGCATTGAGCGGACTGCGAAGCTCATGGCTCATACTGGAAAGGAAATCCGATTTCGCGAGATTGGCTTTCTCCGCGGCGGACTTGGCGATCTCCAGCTCGACGTTGGTCTTCTGAAGCGCCTGCTGGTGGAGTTGGCGCTCGGTCACGTCCCGCGCGGCGGCGAACACGCCCTGCGACAGCCGATCGCGGTCGTAGAAAGTTGTGGCGTTGTAGGACACCGCTGTCGTCTTGCCGTCCAGGGCGCGCACGGTGAGCTCGTAATCCGTGACCCGCTTTTTCCGTAGCGCCAGCTTGATAACCGCTTCCGCCCGCTCCGGATCGGTGAAGTAGTTTTTGAACGGCGCGCCGATCAACTCGTCGCGTGTGCAGCCGGTGAGCGCCTCCATCTGCTTGTTGGTGTCCGTGATGATGCCGAGTGGATCGGTGATCACCAGCGCGTCGATGTGGGATTCGATGAGCGAGCGCGTGTAGAATTGCTGGTCGCGCAGGCGCCGATCGAGCCTTTTCTGCTCTGCTTCTATCTGCTTGCGCGCGGTGTTGTCGGTGCCGATCAGCAGATAGCCGATGATGGCGTCCTGGGCGTCGCGCAGCGCCGTGATGGACACCACCGCCGGAAACCGGCTCCCATCCTTGCGGATGTAGGTCAGCTCGTAGATGTCCTCGATCCCGCGCGAGGCCTTGAACACCAATGCTTCAAAGCCTGGCGCAATCGTGGTTCCAAGCTCGATGCTCAGCGCTTTGGCGCGCGCGATCACTTCCTGCGGATCGGAGATGTCGGCTGGCGTGATCTTGTTCATCACCTCGGCGGCCGTGTAGCCCAGCATCCGCTCGGCGCCGACGTTGAAGATCTGGATGACGCCCTTCGCGTCGGTGGCGATGCTCGAGAAGTTGGCGCTGTTGAAAATCGCGCTCTGCAGTGCCCCCGCCTTGAGCAGTGCCTCTTCGGCCTGCTTGCGCGCGGTGTTGTCGGTGCCGATCAACAGATAGCCAATGATGGCGTCCTGGGCGTCGCGCAGCGCCGTGACGGACACCACTGCCGGGAACCGGCTGCCGTCCTTGCGGATGTAGGTCAGCTCGTAGATGTCTTCGATCCCGCGTGATGCCTTGAACACCAGTGCCTCGAAACCGGGAGCAATCGTGGCTTCCAGTTCCTGGCTCAACGCCTTGGCGCGCACGATGATTTCCCACGGATCGGAAATCTCTGCCGGCGTAATCTTGTTCACCACTTCGGCGGCGGCGTAGCCCAGCATCCGCTCGGCGCCGACGTTGAAGATCTGAATGACGCCATTCGCGTCGGTGGCGATGCTCGAGAAGTTGGCGCTGTTGAGAATCGCGATCTGCAAGGCCCCGGCCTTGAGCAGTGCCTCTTCCCGGCGGACCTCGGTGACGACATCCGCTTGACGCACGTCATCGCCGGGCAAGGGCATATCGCTTTTCATCGCAGATCTATTTCAACCATGTGAGAAGAAATCCCCGACCGACCGTTGTCAGCTCGGCGCAGGCCCCTGTCGACAGTGTCCCATTTGGTGTTCGCCGTGTCCCCAACAGGGCGACCGTCTAAAATTTAGCATCTTTCGTGCCGCATGTATTTTCAGCTAGTTACAGCCAGTCGCGAGGAAAAGGCGGGCGAATTCCGTCAAAATGATCCAACGAATCCATCACTTGGAATGGGTGTTCGCAAGCGAATCGAAGGGGGTTTGGGCGTCCGAGAACCCCTGTCAATATGATGTGCTGGTGCCATCAATATGAGGGCATGTCTGGCGTACTACCGCCCTGGGTGAAAATGGCCCCTGTCGGTGAAAGAGCTGAGGTGTTAGGACACGCAGACCGGCCCGGAAGATGCATTTCGCGTTTGGTGCTGGGCGCGGAGGCGCCGGTTTTTTTGCCCAGCGTCACGGCTCCGCGAAGAACCTGAAAGGAAACAAGGTCATGAGCACCAACACCCTGATTATCTGGGCTGTCCTAGGGGTCGTGCTGCTTGGCGGTAGCGGTGGCTACTATTGGAGAAGGCGACGCTAGCTTCAGGTAGCCGTCACGCGAGAGCCAATCAGGGTGAATATTGGCGAAGACGAAGCCGCAACGAACGAAGAATTTCGACCGCCGCCTGTGGCGTCGCTTCTGGAATATCGCCAAACCCTATTGGTTTCTTGACGAGAAGTGGACATCCCGTGGCTTGCTCGCTGTTCTGATCTTGCTCCTCTTGGGGCGGACTGAATTCACCGTCCTCTTCAACCAGCTATCGGGCGAATTCACCTCTGCACTCGCGGCGAAGGACCAGGCCCGCTTCTGGCGCTCGATGCGCGTATTCGGCATCGTCCTCGTCGCCGCCGTGCCCATCTATGCCTTCTACTACTATTTGCGAGACCGCATCGCTGTCTCTTGGAGGCGCTGGCTCACGCACCACTTTCTCGGGAAATACTTCAAGAATCGGGCGTACTACGAGCTCACCTTCAATCAGACCATAGACAATCCCGATCAGCGCATCTCTGGCGACATCAATACGTTCACGCAGAAGTCGCTGACCTTTCTCCTGGAGATCGTGGGGGCGGGTCTGCAGCTGGTCGCGTTCAGCGGCATTCTCTGGGCGATTTCGAAGCCGTTGGTTCTGTTCTTGGTCGGCTATGCCATCCTGGGTACGCTGGTGACGTTCGGCGTCTTTGGCAAGCCTCTCATCGGACTCAATTTCCAGCAACTGCGGCGAGAGGCGGACTTTCGCTTCAGCCTGATCCGCATTCGAGAGAACGCCGAGGCTATCGCGTTCTACCGGGGAGAAGCTCGCGAGGGCGCCCACGTGAAGCAGCGTTTTGCGGAGGTCTTCAACAACTACAAGAAGCTCATCCGGCGCACCTTGGGTTTGAATCTGTTTCAGTACGGCTACAGCTTCGTGACGCTGATTTTTCCGTGCATCATCATCGCGCCCAGGGTGCTTTCAGGCGAGCTCGAAGTCGGGCGCGTCGTGCAAGCGGCGGGCGCTTTTGCGGCAATGCTGAGCGCGCTGACGGTATTCGTGGAAAACTTCGAAGCCCTCAGCGCGTTCGCCGCCGGCATAGAGCGCTTGCACACGTTTTCGAAGTCCTTTACCAGGCAACCGGCCGCAGACGCAAAATCTGGCGGTACGATCGCGCGTCTCGAGCATCCCCGCTTGGAGCTCGATCGCGTCACCCTGCAGACTCCCAACTACCAGAGGACTCTGATTACCAACGTGTCCTTGGCCGTCAACACCGGTGAAGGCCTGCTGATTGTGGGCGCTAGCGGTGGCGGGAAGAGCTCGCTCTTGCGCGCGATTGCCGGACTCTGGAGCTCCGGCTCGGGAACCATCATGCGCCCAAAACTCGAGCAGATGCTGTTCCTGCCGCAGCGCCCGTATATGATACTGGGAACTCTACGGAGCCAACTTCTGTATCCCATCATCGATCGCGACATGTCAGACGAAGAGCTGCGCCAAGTCCTGCAGCGAGTGAATCTTCCGGATATCCTGGACGTGTGTGGTGGGTTCGATGCGGAACTGGACTTCGCCAAGGTGCTCTCCATCGGTGAACAGCAACGCCTCGCCGTGGCGCGCGTACTGCTGACCAAGCCAGACTACGCGGTGCTCGACGAAGCCACGAGCGCCCTTGACGTCGAAAACGAGGAGAGGCTCTACGTGCAATTGAACGCGACTTCCAGCACCGTCGTCAGTGTCGCCCATCGCTCGAGCCTGCTCAAGTATCACAAGCACGTCCTGGAGGTGGTAGGCAATGGATCTTGGCATCTGCGTCAAGCCAAGGACTACACGTCGATTGAGTAGGTTGCGAGTGGGTAGTTCGGCGGCCGATATGCGCCTCGACTCCATCATGTTGATGGACCGATCCAATCATCGTGACTGACCCAAGGCACGGCAAGCCTCTTTGACGCGACGCGAGCCGACGAATCTAGAGGGCGGTTCAGCTTCGCCCGCGTTGGCTTCTTCCTTGCTTCCTCGGGTCGGCACGTTCGCCGGGTTCGTCTAGTCAGCCGGCGGCGCAACTACCACAAGGAGACCGCATGCAAATTCAGAATCTTCTTCTCGGAGCTTCGTTGTCAGCTCTGCTGACCATGACCGCAACCGGAAACGCCGCCGAGAATGCCGTCCAGAAGGAGGGCAATGCCATGGAAGCCAAAGGCAATGCCCAGGAGAAGAAAGCCATGCGCGAGAAGAAGGCCGCTGAGAAGACCGAACGCGCGGGCGAGGCCAAGGAGCAGAAGGGCGAACAGATGCAGAAGGATGCCAAGGCCCTCAACAAGAAGAACGACAGCACGGGGTCGGAGGCTGCGCGAATGGATCGCGCCGGAGCCGCGGAAAAGGCCAAGGGCGAGAAGATGGAGGAGTCCGCCAAGGTTCACAAGGAGCACGCCAAACGCACGCAGAAAGCGGCCGATGAGATGGAGAAGTCCGGCAACAAGGTCGAGAAGGCCGGCACCGCGATCGAAAAGAAGTAGCGGCGGAAGATCGAGCGAATCCGGGGTGGTCGAGAGGAAGAAATAACCCATCGTCTCGACCACCCTTCCCGAAAATCCAATGCGTCGTAGAGCTGCGGGGCCACGTCTCGATCCACTGCGCGCTTCGGCGCGATTGCCTCCAAGCTACGGATCGCTGCAGTTTTCGAGAACGCGCTCAATGGCGCGTGCGAGCGCTTCGACGGAGTAGGGCTTGGCGAGCCAGATCAGGCCCTTGCTGACCGCGAGCTCGGCGCGCTCGCTCGGCGCATGGCCGCTGGCCACGATGGCCTTCTGGGCCGGGAACAGCCGCTGGATCAGCTCGAAGACCTGCAAACCATCGAGCATTTCGTTGAGAACCATGTCCATGATGACGAGGTCGTAGGGACTCTTGCCCGTCTGCGCTGCCTGGCTAAAAACTTCGTAGGCGCGCTGGCCGCTTGGCATGGTGTCGACCTCGTAGCCGAGGTGGTCGAGCACCCTTTGGCAAGTGCGTCGTTGGATACTCTCATCGTCTACGATGAGGATCTTGGCTGGCCTACGCGGCGCGCCCGTCTTCGGCTCGATCGCCGCTTCCGTCGCGTGCGCCACGGGGAAATAAAGGGCGAAATTCGTTCCTTGCTGGGGGATGCTGGTCACATCGATAAAGCCGTCATGCTCCTTGACCACCCCATGGACGATGGCCAGGCCGAGCCCTGAGCCAGAGCTCTCGTTCGCACGCTTCCGGCTGAAGAACGGCTCGAAGACGCGCCCCAGCTCCAGCGGTTCGATGCCGCAACCGTCATCGGCAACCGTCACCACCGCGTAGTGCCCCGCGGGAATCAGCTCGTAGCGAGCCGCGGGTGTGGCGACGTGCTCGCGCCGAGTCCTGACCACGATCTCGCCACTGCCGTCGATCGCTTCGATGGCGTTGCGCATCAGGTTGCCAACTGCACGCGCCAACTGCGCCTCCGAGCCCCGCACGACCAGCGGCTCGGCACAATAATCGACCACCATGTCGATCCTGCGGCTCCTGTCCTCGAGGAGACGCAGGGAGCTTTCTGCGAAGCACGACTTCACGACACGATTGAGATCGATGCTCTCCTTCCCGGTCCTGCCCTGGCGGCCCAGCGTGAGAAGATCCTTGATGGTTTGGGCGGCACGCAGGGCGGCGGTCTTGATGATCTCGACATCGGCGATCATCTTCCCGAGCGTGTTGGGGTCTGCTTGCAGCGTGTTGAGATTCCTGAGGATGAGATCGGGCAAGGCCACGAGCGGACCAAGGGCATTGTTGAGATCGTGCGCCACCCCGCCGGCGAGAACGCTCAATGCCTCCATCCGCTTCGTGGCGGCCAAGCGCTCCTGGATGCTGCGCTCGTGCAACATGGTTTCCTGCACCAGCTCCTGGTGAAGGCGAATGCTCTTCAATACCGACGTTATTTCGTTGCGGAAGACCGCATGGCTCCTGATCCCATCCGCGTAGTCGAAGGCCGCCACGCCGAGGAGTTGAGATTCGAGCGCCATGGGGAAGACCAAGAGGGTGAGGCGTCGATCGAGGACCAGCGCGCTGGGAGGCAGCAATTGGCTCGAGGGGAAGCTGGTTTCGGGCATCTTGACGGCCTGCCCGTCCACGAGACAAACCACGGGCACGAGATCGGTGGTATTCGCGTCGAGCGCGCAAGACAGAAACGCGGTGCGAACCCCCGCCGCGGGGAGGCCCTTGGTTAGCGTTTCCTCGAGAGACGATAGATCGAAGGCGACCGAGGCTTGCTCGCTGACGGAGAGCAGAGTCGTGTAGCTGTCCTCCAGGGTCAGGCGTTGTCGCGTTTGCGTGGTCGTGCTGGAGGTCGCGACCAGGTTCAGCCCTTCGTAGAGCGCGCGCTCGAGCCCGATGTCGGAGAGGTCGCCCAGCTCGTCGCGCAGCCATCCGATCGCGTCCTGGAGCAGCCTGTGGTGTTCGCCGTCGTCGCCCATGTCCTCGAGCAAGTCGCCCACCGCCTTGGGGAACGCTTGGTATTGACCCGAAGTCGCGATTCGGAGGGATTCGAGCAGCCGATCGCTGACGACCGCCGCGTCTTCCGGATGGCCTCTGAGCGCGCCGGCGAGTTGCAGCCGCAGCGCCTCGATCCGATCATGGTGGCCAGTCGGCGCGCCGTTCGTTGCGGCGGCGGGGGCAGTTTTCGGATGTTGCTCGAATTCGCATCCGCAGGAGCGCCGGCAGACGAACCGGGAAGGCAGCACGACACAATCTGGAACCTCCTGCCCGGCGAGCTGGGCCAGCACGGTTTCGATGGCCAAGGTCGCCATGCGATCGAGGGGCTGTGCCACGGTCGTCAGCGGCGGGCTTCCCAACCCGCCGAGCGGCAGATCGTCGAAACCCGTCACGGGAATGTCGCGCGGCACGCGTCGGCCCCACTTGCGCAAGGCCTCGATGGCTCCGATCGCCATGTTGTCGTTCGCGGCCACCACTCCGTCGAAGGCGACGCCCGCGGCAAGAAGATTGTCCATCGCGCTGCGGCCCTGCTTGAGCATGAAATAGCCGCAAGCCACGAGCGCCGGATCGAAAAGGATGCCGTGTCTGGCGAGAACCTCCCGATAGGCATCGAACCGCGCTTGCGCCTCGGGGTTCTTGGGAGTCCCGGCGAGAAACACCGGCCGGCGGACCCCGTGCTCGCGCACCAGGTGTTCGACCGCGGCCTCCATGCCGCCTCGGTTGTCGAGCACCAGGCTCGGAACGCCCGGCAACGCCAGGCCGATGCTGCACATACTGGCCGGCCGGTAGCTCTCCAGCAAGCGGGCGACCGGGTCCGGCCCGCAGAAGGCCGCGAGCATGCTCGACACGACGATAATCCCATCGAAGCTGCCTGGCCGCAGCGCCCTGAAGATCGTGTTGTCCGCCGCACCCATCGGGCCTGGGGCCTCGAGCGGTCCACCGTAGAGCACCAGCAGGTTGTGCCCATCTTGTCGGCACTTGGCATCAAGCGCCTCGCGGAGGTTGGCCTCGTAGCAGCCATGGAAGAAGTTGGCGTTGTCGATGAGGACCGCGATGGTTAGACGTTTCGACCCGGCCCGCGCGGCGGGCAATCGCTCTCCGTCTTTCGGCGGAGCTTGCGCCGGAGATGATGTCGACACTGTCACGGGGCGCCTCGTTTTGTGGTCCAACCAGCCTCCAGCCATCTCACAACCCCTGAGAGAATTCCCTGTGTCAGGAATCGCGATCTCACTTACATCATATTAAAGCATGCATATTCTATCCGCCATAAAGTCGCCGCGTCAATCCATGCGCGTGACCCGGCGCAGGGAGCGCCAGCCTACCTTGAGGGCGGCCTTGGCCGCGCCTTCGGGCAGCCGCCCGCCAGCGAGGGTGAAGCCAGAAGCGCGGAGCAGTGCCAGGAGAACTCGGACGGCAGCGCACAGGTGCCATCCAGGAAGTGAGGCCTTCACGGTAACTGGCGGCATTGGCCATTCCCAACGGCTTTTATCACTATACTATGTTGCCCTTCAGGCACGTTTGAGAACTGGAGACTGAATGAAGCCTGCTGTTGGCCGCCGCCATTGAGAACATCGATTGTCTCCTTGTACCAATCGGCTTTGTAGGTGACACCCAGCAGGGTTACAGGTTCCCAAGCGGTTCTTGATTGGAGAGCGGTCACATTAAACGTTAAAAACACAAGGCTTGTATTATAAGCAGTGTTGTTGACTGGCGAAGTTACCGTGATTACGGGTGGATAAGTCTCTTGATCTGGAGGCACTTCACCAGTTATTGTATAAGGATTAGCATTTACCAACTCAACGCCATATATGCTAACGACTGATGCTAAGATTGTTGTTAGGATGATTGTTGTTGCCAAGAGTTTCTTTGGCATTTGAAG
>JADGRD010000393.1 GCA_017881285.1 Pseudomonadota bacterium
GTCACCTCGCCGTCGCCCGGGGCGGTGACCAGCGTGATGACGTTGCGGCGCTCGAGGAAGCGCAGGATGCGCTGGCCAACTCCACTCGACGAGCTCGGCGCCGTGGACCTCTATCTCGGTTCCGAGATGGGCGTGTGGTGGCAGCACGACGGCGAGGTCGCCGCGCGCGAGCGAATCGATCGGCCGGAGGTCCGGGCGGCCTTCTGCCAGCGGGGCGTCTTGCGGCAGCTCGAACCCGATGCTCTGCCGCCCAACCGTTGATTCGTCAACGCGAGGCCGCCGTTCACGCGCCGCCGCCGGCGATCGTGACCGACAAGTCCGGCCTCGCCAAGTTCGCGCGACAGCGTTGGCCGTTTCTCGAGGATGTCGTGCCCGCGCCGTGGGAAACCCCGCGCCGCCGCGTGCTTCAACGCTTCTCGAACAAGTCCGAGATTCTCGTGTGCGAGGTCAAGGCACTGGCTGACGTCAACTTCGAGCTGCGTGCACGCACAGGGCTGGACCTGGGTATGCTCATGTTCCTGCCCGTGCACGAGAGGCTGGGCGGCCGCATCCGCTACATGATCAGCGGCGGTTCGGCCTTGCCGCCCGGCTAGAGGGGATGTAGTTGACGTAAGATCGGTTACCGGACAATCTGAGATGCGATGCGGCGACACGAAAAGGGCGCTTCTACTTCCTACGCGCATGGAGAGGCGACCAAAGGCTCATGCTCATGCGGACCTAAAGAAACCGCGCGAAGCTACCGAAATCCCTCTCACCGCCCTCGAAGGAGAGGATGCAGCATGTGCGGAAGGTCCCTTGAGCATGTCGCCACCGGCATGGCATTCGGCGGAGCGTGCCGAGCCGCGCGGCCATCCGCGATCGCGGGTGACGTGACCGGGGCTCTGCTGGGAACCGCGTTTTGATGGCGAAGTCACGATTTCGACCTGAACCCGCGCCCCGCTGCTTGGTCGCAAACCAAAGCCTCCTCGCCTCTTGTATGCTCGCGGCCCTCGTCGGAGCATGTTCCTTCGATGCCGGCAAACTGCGCGCCCCGGCACCACGTGCGCCGGACGGGGCCATCGATACTCCGGCATCTCTCGGTATGGACGTTGCGGATAGCAATGGCGACCGAGGCCAAGGTGACAGCGGTCAAGGCGGGACCATCGACGACGCTCCGGCCTTCTCCGACATCGCCAGCTCGGTGGACGTCGCCAATCCTGTGGACGTCGCCAATCCTGACGATGTTTCGCTGCCGATCGATCTGGCTTCCGCGGGCGAAACACCCGGACCGGACGGTGGTACGACGTCGTTTGATGTGCCCTCCGGGAGCGACGAGGGCGGAACCGGTGGCAGTGGAGCGGCCGACACTAGCACGGGCGGTAACGGGACCGGCGGCACCGGCGGCGGAACCGGTGGCGCCGACACCGCCGGCGGCGGGACGGGCGGCGGCGGAACGGGTGGCGCCGACACGGCCGGCGGCGGGACCGACGGTGCCGGAACCGGTGGCGCTGGCCTCGACGGTGGCGGCACGGGTGATACGGGGGCGCCCGGCCCGGACCCTGATCTTGTCCTGTGGTACAAATTCGACGAGAGCAGCGGAACCATCGCGGCCGATTCGGCCACGTTCGCCGGCGTTGCCCGAAACGCCACACTGGCGACGATCGGCGTGGGTGCAAGCGCGGTCTTCTCGACGGCAAAACGCGTGGGATCCAACGCAGTCGTTCTCACGCCCTCGACAGCTTCTCCGAACACGAGCGGGGCATACGTGATTGTGCCTTCCCTGGCGGCCCTGGCGCCGAACGCCATCACGATTGCGGTCTGGGTCAATCTGCCGGCGAACACCTCGACCCAAACTTGGGAGAGAATCTTCGACTACGGGAACTCGCCTACTGGCATGAACTGGCTAAATCTGATGGCACGGTCAGGTGACGCCCCCAGTGGGCCCGTCGAATTTGCCATGTCCAACGTGGGGCACAACGAGACGCAAGCGCTCATCGGTCAGGACGCTCTCAGCGCAAACGTCTGGCATCACATCGCCATCGTGCTTCCCGCCGGGACTCCCTACACCGGGACGATGTACATCGACGGTGTCGCCGTGGCGACCAACAATGCCATGACCTTGCACATGGCGGACATCGGCGCCACGAGCAACAACTGGCTCGGCCGGTCGCAATTCAGCGCTGATCCGTTCTTCAACGGATCGCTGGACGATTTCCGTGTGTACAAGCGCGCGCTTTCAAAACCAGAGATCACTGCCCTGTTAGCGGTTCGCTAGCCGATCGGCGCTGGAGCTCTGAGCGATGGCGCTGACAGTGCCGGCATTGGTCCGATCCTGAAGACAGCAGGCGTCGGCGCCTGGCTAGAGGGGATGTAGTTGACGTAAGATCCGTTATCGGACATTCGGTGGAGTGATGGCGCACGGAGAAGACGAGGCTTGTTCGTCCTACGCTCCGGAACGGCCCCCAAAGCCTCCTCGGCGCGGTGCGAGAAGCGGGCCTGCACGTCCCCAAACCCCCATGGAATTGCCTATGGCCCACCGATGCTGGACGTGTCTCCGCCCTGTGGAAATCCAGATCAGTGGCCCGAGGTGTTGGAAGCCCAGAGCGGCGTTCCGTCAAAATCGGATACAACCCAATTGCCATGAGCAAAGGTTCCCTTACGAGAAACGGCTGCGAAAGGCGGCCGCCCAACGCCCCGCGACCCGGACGTGCCGTCCACCCATGGTCCCCAAAACCGAGTGAAAAGCTGTCCTAAAGCGCGGGACGACCGTTTGAATCGACTACGCTCCTTCCAGCGCGCGACGACCTTGAGCTCATCGAGCTCCTCCAAGTAGGAGTATGCTGTGGTCATTCGCCACTGGGAAGACAAGGACAAGGAGCACCGGCTCGGCTTCTAAAGGGGGACGAGCACGCCAGCCATTTTCTTCAGGAAAGGATAGGTCGTCATGAGCGCGTTTAGGCAATTTTCCGCGATACTCTTGTTGTCTATCGTTTACATCTTCCCCTGCAAAGCTGGGACGCCTCCGCCCACCCCGATTACTATGCTCGATGCCCCGCAAGGGGGCAAGATCTCCTACGGAACAGTGGCCGGAGCCACGACGCAGGCGGCGGCCATGAGCAAGATTCTGATCGGCATGCAGAACACTTGCGGCGAAAAGCCGCATCTTGGGAAGGTCTTCCAGTTCAAGGGAACGAAAACCGTCGCCGTCTTCTTTACGGTGACCGATCACTCCAAAGGAAACAAGATGGTGGCCGGCCTGGTGATGTCGGCCGCCTCCGGCCCCAGGCAGGTAGAGGCGGCGTTGCTCTCCAACGATGCCTCGCGCTTTGGCAAGACGGTGAACCCCATGCTCCAGCAACTGCTCAGCGTATGGCAGCCGGGAGGTCAGTCTGCGGCCTCCGGCTCCTCGGCTGGCGAGCAATCGGCTTCGGCCGGCAATACGCACTCTGCCTCGTCTGCAAGGCTGCACATGGCTACCGCGTCAGACAAATCGGCCAGCATTGGCATTGCTAACGGCTGGCGGCTCGATCCGAGTAGCGCTAGCAGTACGATGGCCCTAAGAGGGCCGAACGGCGAACTGGCAGTCTACAATGCAATGAAGCCAGCGGTGGACCCCTACAACCCACAGCAGGTGCAAGCGGTGCGGTACGGAATCTACAAGGGGTCGGGAACGATGCTCTACCCCTACCATCCGGATCTGGGGAAGGCCTATCCGGAGCTGTTGCAGGCTTGGCGGCGCGCCAACAACCTGCCTCCGGCGAAGCTGCAGGTGGACAAGATTGAGCCGTTGAAAGGGGCGGGCACCTGCGTCCTTGTCACGGGGCACATCGACGCGGATGGGCAGGGCATGAAGAAGCTGATCGACGATATATGCCAAACGCCGCCGGCCCAATGGGGAGCGTACACAATCACACGCAACTTCAATATTATGACCGACACCCAGTCAGAGCGGGAGCAAAACACAGTGATGGCGATGTTCATGAGCGTCAAGGTAAACCAGCAAGTCATGAACCAGCAGATGCAGCAGAAGATGGCGCGGAAGCAGCACTCTGACCAGCAATGGCGGGCCTGGGGACAGCAGCAATCCGACTTGATTCGTGCGCAGGGAGAGGCGGCGCAGAGGAACTTTGCCGACCGACAGGCCGCCAATGACGCCCAGCACGCCGGCTATTGGGCCCAGCAAAACAACAATGCAGCCCAGCACGCGCAATGGAACGCCGGCCAGGACGCTCAGGCCAGGAACAATCAGGGCTTCAGCAACTATTTGCTCGATCAGAAGGTTGTTCAGGACAACAATATGTACGGCAATGGCACCGTCGGACACGGCACGCTCTGGAACTCCACCGCCGATGCGCTGATTAAAGCCGATCCCAACCGCTTCGAGTACGTGGATAAGCCCAATTTCTGGCAGGGCACGGATTACCACCAATAAGCTAGCGCCTGGGGGCGGGCGTCATGCTAGTCAAAGGATAGTCGGGACGCGGTCGGTTGGATACCGTCGGAGATCCTACTACGACCAGAACGGCAATCAGGTGCAAAACACAGCATCGTGCCGCCACAAAGATTAGCATTTCGACGGCACATCGCATCGCCCATGCGTCGTCGAGGGGTCGGCGCCAAGCTCGATCGGGACAGGTTCGCGCGCTCACGCCTCTGGGGCCGCCGTCTGGCGTGACGCCGGTGGAGTCGGGGCGAGAGTCAGCGGCGACGCTCAGGTCTTTGGAACCAGCATCCGGGC